>JAYVFX010000228.1:0-13778 GCA_043772795.1 Deltaproteobacteria bacterium | reverse complement strand
GGGGCGGCGAGGGGGGCGGGAATCTTTGGGCTAGAGGAGAAAGCGGAGGCAGTTGCGCGGCCCGCGAAGATGCAGAGTTTCGCCGAGGAGATTGCCACGCACGACCGCGGCTACGAGAGGGCGCACCGGCACACGGTCCCCGCTGTGGACAAGAACAGCGGTACAAAGGAGATGTCCCCGAGATCTGGTCTTTGACTGCGGTACGCTGATAGTTCAGCGTGCGTATTATATTTGCCCGGCATGTCGGCAGACGAGTTATCCGTTGGAGGAGAAGTTGGGGGTAGCGGAGGAGTAGGAACAAGGGAGCCTGCGGGAGAAATTGGCGATGGTGACGTCGTATCCTCAAGTGCCTCAAGTCTGTCAGACTGTAGGCTAGGGCACTTGTGTAATAGAGTCAGGCGCGCAAGAGGGACTTACCAAAAAGAAGCGGAGTGGAATATGCCAAAGAAGAAGATGCTCGTTGCCGGTGCGTCCGGCTTAGTTGGTTTTGCCGCAGTACAGCATTTTGCTCAAGACAAAGACTGGGAGGTTGTCGGCGTTTCTCGCCGCATCCCTGAGGGTCTAGAGAGTGCTACGATCATCTCGGTCGATTTACAGAATAAAACGCAGTGCGCTGAGGTCTTCAGTCAGATGCATGATGTGACGCATGTCATCTATGCCGCGCTGTATGAAAAACCTGGTCTGGTGCAGGGCTGGCGTGAACGCGATCAGATGGAAACCAATCTGGCCATGCTCGATAATCTCTTTGCGCCACTCGAAAAAGTTGCCAAGAACTTGCAACATGTCTCGTTGTTACAAGGCACCAAAGCCTACGGCGTGCATTTGGCACCCTTCCCCGTCCCTGCACGTGAACGTTGGGCACGGCATCGACACGAGAACTTTTACTGGTGGCAAGAGGATTATTTACGGCAGCGACAACAGGGAAAGCAGTGGCACTGGACAGTGTGGCGACCTCAGCTCATTCTTGGCGAATCGCTGGGCAGCCAGATGAACGTTATTCCAGCGATCGGAGTGTACGCAGCTTTGCGCCGCGAGGCGGGACTGCCGCTGTCGTTTCCCGGTGGTCCATCCTTCGTGCTGGAAGCAATTGATGCCGATGTTCTCGCTCGTGCCTGTGCCTGGGCCACAACAACATCCGCCAGTTACAATGAGATTTTCAATATCACCAACGGAGATGTTTTCGCCTGGTCGAATGTGTGGCCTGCCATTGCCGACGCGTTGGGGATGAAGGTCGGACCACCAGAGCCGTGCTCGCTCGCTGAAGAGATGCCGAAACACGAGGCTGAGTGGGCTGCGATCGTCAGCAAATATGGATTACGATCGCCTACGAGTCTGCGCGAGTTTGTTGGTCAGTCATTTATCGTGACAGATTTTAGCTTTGCCTTCGGCAGTCAAAATCCAGCGCCGCCGCCGATGCTGGTTAGTACCATCAAATTACGCCAAGCTGGATTTCACGAATGTATGGATACAGAAGATTGTTTTCAGAAATGGTTTCGGCGGTTTCAGGATTTGCGCTGGTTGCCGCCGGTGGGAAGGTAGTCTGTAGGGGCACGGCGGCGCCGTGCCCCTACGAAAACAGGGCACCTCAATATGAACGGGTCGCCTTTAGGTTCCCTCTCCCGTGAGGGAGAGGGCCAGGGTGAGGTAAAAAGTACAGTAGACCACCAAGCAACACCACATCACTTCCAGACACGTTGGGCCACATCCACTACCAACCGTAACTTCGCCTCTTGCGCTGTCTCGGTGATCGGATTCCCCTGCATCACCGAAGCGAAACCGCACTGGGTTGATAAGGCGAGCTGCTCACGCGGAAAGTAACGACTCGCCTCGTCAATCCGTGCGATGAGCCCTTCAGCCGACTCCATCTCGTTCTTCTTGGTTGAGACAAAACCAAGCACGACTCCTTTGTCCCGCGGGACATCGGACAATGGCTCTAACGACCCGGACCGCCAGTCATCATATTCCAGGAGGAATAGGTCATACTTCGTGGCACGAGCGAACACTTGCTTGGAGATCGCTTCGTAGCCGCCCTTGCTCATCCAGTGCCCGGCATTATTTCCTCTACACAAGATGCAACCCAAAAGTGACTCCTGGAGCATCAACGAGGGCATTGAGCATGTCGATCCCCTCACCAAGCATGCGTTCTGGTGAGACGCCACGAGCAATATAGGTCGCTTGCCGTTGCGACTCATCGACCAAAGTGGCCAACTCAGGCGCATCAATTTGTATATATTGGCAGCCAAGAGCAGCCAGTTCATGCACTTCTTGGCGCAGAATGTCTACCGCATCAGCGAACAAAGCGAATGGATCTTTATAGGCAGCGGTGGAATGTTCAGGAGACCAGAAGAGTGATAACATCAACGGACTCGGTAAGGTCATCTTCAATACTTTGCGCGTTTTTCCCCGCGCGTAGGCGAATTCTTCAGTGGCTAACGAGCGACGGCGACGGATCTTACCCGTCACGCAGACCGGTATCTGAAAGTCCATGTCTTGCTCCGGTGTCTGCTTGTGCCAGCGCCACGAGGGAGTAGGAACTGACGCGAGTCCGTCAATCGCTTCGGTGAGCGTCCCGGTAAATATCAGGCGACGCATCTCACCATCGGTTACGACTTCAAGCCCTGATCGCTCCTGGAGCGCAATTGCTTCATCAACCGCACGATCCTCGACCCGCTTAAACTCTGGGGTCGAGAACGTACCAGCGTTCCAGGCCGTTCGCGCTTCTTTGAGGAAGCTTGGACGAAGCATTGAGCCAATTGTGTCAGCACGAAAAATGGTTTTCATCGTACACCTCCTGAGTGATTGACCTTTGATTCACAGCATCCCTTGAGCATGCTTTTCAATTCTTAAGGTTGTTGCAACCTCACTGGAGACAGCTCTTCAGCCACCAAACCCCTAGCCGCCAAGTCTGGTGGCAATCTCTTCTCAACAATCAATCCTGCGACTGCCCGTGCCATTGCTGGCGAGGTCATGATGCCGTAACCGCCCTGCCCTGCTAACCAATAGAACCCCCGCAACGCCCTATCTTCACCAACGACTGGAGACTTGTCAGCGACAAAGCTCCGCAGGCCAGCCCACTTACGGCGGACGTGGCGCACGGACAGAGTCGAGGCTTTCTTGATCCGATCCGCAGCAAGGGCAATGTCGTACTCTTCCGGATACACATCACACGGTGGCATCGGGGTCTCATCGGCTGGGGACGCAAGGATGCATCCGGACTCCGGCTTAAAGTAAAACTTTTCGTCGATGTCGATCACTACCGGCCAGTTGTGGAAGTCACCTGCTTCTGGAGCATCAACAATAAAAGCCGTACGGCGTTTAGGTACGAGGCCGATGGGTCGTGCTCCTGCGAGCTTGCCAATCTCGTCGCACCACGCACCAGCAGCATTCACGAGCACACTAGCAGTGAAGCGTTCTTCTCCAGCCTGGACCTCCCAGCCCGAGCCTGAACAGGTCAGTTGTGTGACCTCAGCATTGGTAACGATCTCACCACGATGCGCACGGAAGCCCTTGAGAAATCCTTGATGAATGGCATGGACATCAAGGTCCATCGCTTCGGGTTCAAGCACAGCCGCGGTCAGATACTCTTCCCGCAGGGCAGGACACAATCGTCGTGCTTCGGCACAATCCACAGCGTGAATACTCGGCACAAGTTTTCGTGCTTCGACCAGCGTCGCAGCGAGTGTATCACGCTGAGTGTCGCATGCGATCCATAACATCCCGCGCGGCAACAACAACGGAGTCGAAGTAAAGTCCTCCACTGGGTGTTCAAGAAACGTGCGACTCGCAACGGTCAGCTTGCGGATCACTTCGTTGCCGTAGTTTTCGGTAAACACCGCTGCCGAGCGACCGGTCGAGTGATGCCCTGGCAAATTCTCGCGTTCCAACAGAATCACACGTCCATGTGTCGCAAGTTCGTATGCAGCCGACGCACCGGCAATGCCGGCACCAATCACAAGAAAATCACACGTCTTCATAGTACCTCGCACGCAACGGACTTGGGCATGTTTATACACCTACGTACCCTTCTCACAAAGGCCGTTGTCAAATCTCTCGATCGTGATACGGCTTTGCGAGATGCACCTGCGGGACCTACGGCCAGATTGCTTCGCGAATCAAGCCGCGCTACGGTAGGATTATCACTCACATCGAGTTTGGCATCCCAGTATGGAATGATGATGCTCGTGAGTGATGACGTGAACTGATTCAGGATTGGCAACAGATCCATTGAAAAGGGATGAGCTATGCTCCGGCCGAAGAAAATCTTCGCCATTATGCTTTTCATCATAGGCATTCCGCTGGGTATCATGCTCAGAACAAGAACAAACGCCACACTACTCGAAAAGGTCTACACTGACACTGGCTGCCCAAAGAACAAGATACAAGTAAAATGGCGGAGTAGCCGAAGTTCTTATGCAGACGTCGAAGCCTGCGGAAAATCCTACGTCTATCATGTCTCACAGCTTAGCAATTTTCCTGAACGGGTCTCTGAGCCGTAAACAGGGAATATCCGTACGCGAAGGAGGAAATCCCATGCGACGCATCGCGATTGTCGGGTCAGGACAGGGCGGGCTGCATCTTGGAATTGGACTACTCGCACATGGCTATCAGGTAACAAGGTTGAGGTGATCTTGTATCCTAAAAAACACCTCGAGATTGGGCGCCTGTTTATTCCATAAACGGGTCGTGACTTTAGCCAGTGTGCCGCATTTGTTGTTCAGTGACCAGCAATATCAGCGAGCATCTGGCCTGTCACCGGCAGTTGATCGTAATTGATATTGGTGGTGACCGCAGCAAACACATCGTCCCGCTTTTGTAGGGCGGCGACCACGGGCTGCAACGGGGTGTTGCCCGCACCTTCGCCAGCGCCGTTGATCGTACATTCGACCTGACGTACGCCACGTTCAACTGCCGCGAGTGAATTGGCCACCGCGAGGCCAAGATCGTTATGACAGTGGACACTCCAAGTGATCGCATCTCCCCCGACTGTGTTCGCCCGGAGGAAGGCGCAGAGTCCGCCGAACTGTTGTGGTAATGCGTAACTGACCGAGTCAGCAATCGAGATCGTGGTCGCACCAGCGGTAATCACCGCGTTGCACATCTCGACGAGAAAAGCGGGATCAGCACGTGACGCATCTTGCGTGGCAAACACCACATGATCAACATGCTGTCGAGCATACCCGATGGCTTTGATAGTATCCTCAATAGCTTGCTGGCGAGTACGCTTGGCTCGGCGTAGAAAATCATCGGACACTGGATGAAAGATATTCACACCTGGTTTCTTTGCGTGTTCGACACTTTCCAGCACGCGTTCTACGTCTTTGATGTTCACGCGTGAGAGGCCATAGACGACCGGCGCTGAGACTGCTTGGGCAAGCTGTTTCATGGTTTCAATTTGCGACGGACCACCATAGCCAATCTCGATGGCATCGACGTTGAGCTGCTCCAATTGTCGTGCGAACGCGAGCTTTTGCTCCAGCATCATAGTGATGCCAGAATTGCGTAAGCCATCACGAAGTGTGGTGTCGTAAATTTTCACTGTTTCGCGTTGCATAATACTGTATCCTTTCCCACTTCCGCTGCGGAAGAACCAAACAAAAAGAGCAGCCACAATGGGCTGCTCTTAGAAATCACCAAGAGAGAGGCTGGGAAGAACCCATCGTCTGCAACGTCGTTAAACTGACGTCGCTCCGGTATCGATCTTCAGTGACTTCAGTGGCGTGCGGTCAACAACCGGGGCGCGTTTCGTTCCAGAGGTCAGTTTGACTGAGCCAGGGAAACGTTGGAACGGATTGGTCAGCTCGATCTGTTTGGCAAATTCCCTAATCGGCGGGATCACCTCTTTGGCAAACAGGCGCATGCTGTTGAGGCGGTCGGTGTTGCCCACCGGCCCCTGCACCTGGAAGAGCGTGAATACACCGGGACGCAGCACTTGCAAAATCGATTTGATCTTTTCGGTCACTGTCTTCGGCGAACCGACGATCATCAACAAGTTCTCTTGCGCCTTTTCATATGAGTTTTGGAGTTTCGCGCGGATCTCGTCGTAGTTCTTGCCTTCGTTCTCTTTCTTGCCGGTTTGCATCTCTTTCAAGCGGTCGGCACTCAAACCGACCCAACCACCGCCTGGCCGTTTGCCCAGCAAACGGATCGCGCCTTTGGAGTTGTATCCCGGAGGCAGCGTGTGCTCTGGTCGTGAGAAAGCGTTGGCGCCGCCACCAAACACGAAGCCCTTACCAAGTTCCCGAGCTTTCTCGTCAGTTTCAGCCACAAACACGCCCATCAAATAACCAAAGTTCTCAGGACCGGCTTGATACCCCTGCTCTGCCGCAACATCGGCATACATGTCCCAAATGTCACAGGTCGGCCCCAGGTTAGTCACCAAACCAAGATACGGATAGGCATGTTCCGCGCACCACTTCACAGTTTCCGGGCTCAACACACCAGGAATCCACATCTGCGGATGGGGTTTCTGATACGGCAATACCCAGGGGTTCACATGGCGATAGTGGAAATGTTTCCCTTCATAGCGCCACGGACCGGGCTTGGTCCACGCTTGAATGATGAAGTCATGCGCCTCGTTAAAGTATTCGCGGTTATAGGCAGGGTTGGCATTATTGAAGAATTGTTCGCTTCCCGCGCCGCGCACCCAACCAGTGACAAGACGCCCGCGTGAGATTAGGTCGATCTCGGCCAGCTCTTCTGCCATCCGTAGCGGATGCTTCAGCACCGGGAGTGGGTTGCCGATCAACACGATCTTTGCCTTTTTAGTCACACGAGCAAGGATCGCAGCCTCGACGTTCATCACGCTTCCCATACAGAACGGGTTGCCATGATGCTCGTTCAGCATGAGTGCATCGAAGCCAAGTTCTTCAGCCTCGCAGTACTCATCGATCCAGTAGTTATAGTCATCAGCAGCTTTCTCACGGTCAAAATGTTTATTTGAGACCGCAAAGAAACCTTCGTTCTTGAGGACTTCATCCTCAGGGAGCCAACGATACGGCCGTTCGGTAAAGTATCCAATAATCATACGGGTCACTCCTTTTTCTTAGTGAGTGCGCAAAACGCTCCGACTTTAGATAGCAGACCTTACCCCTGGTTGTGAAGGGTCGGGGGGCAAAGAGTTAATAGGGCCGCTTGACCTGTAGGCCCGGAACGACACGGAAGTGTTTGACGTTCAATGTGTGGAGTACACAACCCAGGCGGGACGCCGCTGCAGCAATAAAGCAATCGAGAAATCCGATACCCTGGCTGAGATGAAACGTCCGATACCAATGAAGAGCATCGGATGAATCTCCACTCTCAACATGAACCACCTCAACACGTGCGAGGCTCTTCAGTAGCTCGCGCTGCTCGCGTGGATTTCGGCACCCGGCGAGAAGTTCACAGACAGAGATGACAGAGCAGGTCATGATACTGCGTACTTCGGCACGTTGCCAAAAGGCAATCGCCCGCGGCGTGCGTCGCGCCACACCAATCAAAATATCAGTGTCAACGAAGGTTCGCTCGGCGGTCGTCACGGCTTTCCACCATCTTCCGCAGTTGGCGAGCATACGTGCGCTCGTCCTTAATATCTTCTCTCCCGGCCCACATCCCGCAGAATGGTGTGTCGAGCAGGCTCGGTTTCTTCTGCGTTTGGCCTGTGCGCTGACCGATAGATGACACTTCTGGAAGTGCCAACGCTTGGACGAGGGTGCGGACTGCATTCAGACGCGCTTTCGGCACGCGCTTCAATGTCTTGACAATATCATCGAGCACCGCAGCTTCTGCCTTTGTTCGTGTAGCTCCCATACGTATTCCTTTAGGAAGAAACAATATGACTATGATACGGTCATGTCACTCCCCGCTATTTCCCCGCAACAACAGTCAACGGCATCTCATCAAACGCAAAGCTCCGATTGGTTGCGGTACCCGCCATATCGACAACGACAAGTGTAGCTAGAAAGCTCGTGGTCTTGGGGCGATGCACTTTAAGAAAATCTGGAGGTCCTGCGCTACCCTGGATGTATTTTACTTCGACTTGAAGGTTTTGCTTCTGAGACAAAGTCACAAATTTTGATTTTTCTTCTTCAGAAACCCTATCCCATCCGTTTGGCGTCAGTTCAGAAAACATGAGCCCGCTAGTCGTGGCCGTAGAGGAGATATGTTGGAGGAAGGAGCGAAAACCCAAAGGAATCTGTCGCTGCCAGTGAGTACCGAAACATAACAACTTTTACGTCGCTGGCAGAAGTATTGCGAGGAGGACATTGCGCGGGAGATAAAGCGGTTTAGGAAACGGTATGCTTCTTAAAGTAGTCTTTGACTCGACCGTCTTGGTGAGTGCATTCCTCATCTCAACAAAGCGGGCGTGAGTGGAGAGCTCGGTATTACGTCAACCCGCTTTACTCATCCACTCGACCCTGTAAGTATCGGCGCAATAAATTTTTCATCTACGTGAGGGAGGTGCACTCGTGGCGAAACCGATTGATGTCTATTACTGGCCAACGCCGAATGGCTGGAAAGTGACCATTCTGCTTGAAGAGCTGGGCGTGCCGTACAACATTATCCCGATCAACATTGGCAAGGGCGAGCAATTCGAGCCCAGCTTTCTGAAAGTTTCGCCCAATAACCGTATGCCGGCGATTGTCGATCATGAACCGCTGGGTGGTGGCGAACCTCTCGCGATTTTCGAGTCAGGCGCGATTGACGAATACCTGGCAGAGAAATACGGCAAATTCCTCCCCAAAGATCCGCGCGGAAAGTACGAAGTCCTGCAGTGGGTATACTGGCAAATGGGCGGACTCGGTCCCATGTCTGGGCAGGCCAACCATTTCCGCCATTATGCCCCTGAGAAAATTGCCTATGGTATCAATCGCTACACTGACGAGATCAATCGACTCTACGGTGTAATGAACAAACGGTTAGCAGATCGCCCATTTCTGGCTGGTGAGTATTCAATTGCGGACATGATGTCATGGCCGTGGGTTGTCATCTATGAGCGTATGGGCCAAGATCTCAACGAATTCCCTCACCTCAAGCGCTGGGATGAGACCATGAAAGCTCGCCCAGCAGTGATTCGCGGCTTTGAGGTTGGTAAAGAGCTGCGACAGGAGATGAGCGAAGAAGCGAAGAAAGTTTTGTTTGGTCAGCGGGCGCGAGCGTAAATCAAGTTCTGAGTGATGAGTTCTGAGTGATGAGTTCTGAGTGATGAGTAAGATGAAGGACGTGTTTCTCGCGTCGTATTTCAGCTCATTACTCATTACTCGTTCCTCATCACTCCTCCCTCGCAGCCCTTCCTGACGAATCCACTCTGCTATAGTAGAAGAGACCTTTATTTCTACGACATCGCAGGAGGATACATGGCAACGCTGGTATTACTACGCCACGGTGAATCGCAATGGAATCTTGAGAACCGCTTCACAGGCTGGGTGGATGTCCCGCTTTCGCCAAAAGGCGAAGAAGAAGCCCGACAAGCAGGGGAGAAATTGAAAGCGACGCACGTTCACTTCGACGTAGCATTTACCTCGGTCTTACAACGCGCGAACCGCACAATGGAAATCGCACTTGAGGTCCTCGGCCAACAAGACATTCCAGTAGAAAAAGACCAAGCACTGAATGAACGGCACTACGGTGATTTACAAGGACTAGACAAAGCTGAGACCGCGAAGAAGTTTGGTGATGAGCAAGTGCACATCTGGCGACGCAGTTATGACATTGCGCCTCCAGGCGGCGAAAGTCTGAAAGATACCGCAGTACGCACCCTGCCTTACTATGAAGCGAAGATTCTGCCCATGATCAAAGCTGGCAAGAATATTCTCGTTGCGGCTCATGGCAACAGCTTGCGTTCACTGGTAATGCACCTCGATCAACTCACGCGCGAGCAGGTTCTTGAACTCAACCTTGGGACAGGCGTACCGATTGTGTACGAGTTGGACGCGGAAGGGAAAGTGCGGGGAAAGCAGACACTATGATGGGAACAGGGCGAAAAGGCGAAAAGGCGAAGGGGAGAAACGGAAGGAAGCTTTCTGTGTTCTTCCCTTTCCCCTTTTCGCCCTGTCCTATTGCGGGAGTTTTTTATACTTGCCCTTAAAGAACAACAGTGGTCGATCACCAGAAGCACTAGCAGCTTGCACCTCACCGACATAGATCGTGTGATCGCCACCTTCGTACTCGTTGGTCACTTTGCACTCGATATAGCCGATCGCCCCTTCAAGCAGCGGAACCCCAACACTCCCCTGCCGCACGGCCACACCTTCAAATTTCTCGATCCCTTTGGTCGCAAACCGTGTTGAGAGCTGTTCCTGGTCCTCGGCAAGGAAGTTGACCACAAAGGCCTTCGACTGTTCGAAGCAGGCATAGCAGTCCACTTTCTTATCCACACACACCAACACGAGCGGCGGATCAAGAGAAAGCGAGGTATACGAATTGGCAGTGAGCCCAAAGGGCTTTCCAGTTGCGTCTTTAGTGGTGAGGATAGTCACACCTGTAGCAAAGGCGCCAAAAACATTGCGGAGTTCGCGCGGATCAATCGGCATACATTCTCCTACTGGGCAGAGTCCCTGACTGCTAACAGAGCGGCTCTGTCTCTGTCAATTCCTCTGCCGCGGGATCACCGTCCCAACGTAGATATACGGTAAATCATGCGACGTAATGGATTGGTCTTGCGTACGAACCTCTGCTCGCACAAGCGAAGAAACGAAAAGTGTATGGTCACCGGCTGGATAACTTGCGACCACCCGACATTCAAACACTGCCATCGCAATCTTGAGTAATGGTACCCCAGTTTCACCGAGCTCATAGGCAAAGGGCTCTAAGTTATCCGGTCGGCGTGAGGCAGAGGAAAAGAAATAATCTTCTAGCTCTTTGCTTTTGTGCCCTACCACGTTGAGACCAAATACGCTCTGCCGTTCGATAAAGCCATGACTGAAATGATGCTTATCCACTGCCGCCATAATCAGCGGCGGGTCGCCAGATACTTGCGTTACCCACGACGAGGACATACCATGTAGTTTGTCGCCTTCACGAACAGTGAGCACGTAAATTCCGGTGGTTATTTCAGCGAGTGCGTGGGCGAGCTTTGAGTCCATGAAAATTTCCTAGAACGCATGCTTAAACGCATTGCGCTGACAGCGAACCAGTCCACTGAAGTTAATGAGTTCGTTCTCCAATGCGACTTCGTGCTCAGCCTGCAAATATCTACCATTGAAAGCCGGATTGTCGGTGCAGAAACAGCAGAGGTAACCATATAGAACTTTCGGATGGACTGATCCGCCAACATGGCGATGCAGATCTGCGTAGTCTGGCCCGGCGTTTACTCGTCCTTGCTGGATCATCGACACCTCTTTTTCTCACAATGCATATGTTACATGTCTTATCATCCATGATGCACTAGAGTGAGGGCGAGTTTCTAGTCGAGCGAAGGAATTCTAACAGACTCGACGGTACGAGAGGGTGGAAGAGGGAGAGAATCGTGGCCCTACGACTCTCTCCCTGACGTACGCACACAAGAGGGGTCTAGTATCCTGATGCTGGCAACTCGTCTCCAAGGGAAACACCATTGCGATAGGTATTCGGACACAAAGGATGCGTAAAAGCAGAGGCAGGTTCTACACTGCTGTAGGTAATATCATCGACAAGAGGTCCACTCGACGGGTTCAATCCAGCAAGATCTCGTACACGCTTCGCAATCTCATGATCCGCGCAGGCGGTATCCCCGCTGATCCCTACCCCTCCAACAATCTTGCCCTTCTTGTAGAGCGGCACGCCGCCACCAAAGGTGATGATGCCTCCCGCCAGTGGGCTACCGCCGTCGCCTTCGCCCGTCGGCGGGGTAAGAAACTTCGGGTTAAACGGGTTGGATTGATTCAAGCCGTAGAGCGAATGGCCAGGTTGAACAAAGGTGTAGAGTCGCGCGGTGGACAGTGCCAGCCCGTCGAGACTAAACGCATTGGCCGTATAGGCTTTGGCTTTGGCAATCGCTTGACTGCCAGGCCAGGCTTGGGTCGGATCATCCTGCGACACTGCAACACTACACACCTCGCCTTTGCGGTTAACAATCGCTCCCCACATGCGGGTCCCATTGAACAGACCGCCAACAGTACCAGCCAGGGGTGGTGTATTGAGAGAGGGGGCATCCTTAAGAAGAGTTTTGAGCTGTGCGACGCTCGGCAACCCGGCACAATCATTACCATTACCATTCGGCGAGGCCGCCAACGACAAGGTCACGGTTCCAGCCAGGGCTACAATTCCTAAGCTTATCACCATCTGTTTTATCGATTTCATCCTCATTCCTCCTACGATTTTTTCGTATTGCTATAAGTTATTGCCATGGAAGGGAAACACGCAGGGCCGCGGACCTCTCCATGGTGTAAAGAAACTGTTTCTCACGACATCAAAGCAGGCACAAATCCGCAAGGCTCAAATATTCACCGTTTTTGGGACCAGCTCTCTGGTGGATAATGCCCATACGATGTTCTGAGTAAGCACGGAGCACGGAGCTGGGAGCAAAGAGGAGTAAGCAGTAAACAGTAAGGAGTGAAGAGTAAGGAGTATGACTCCTCGACTTTCCGTCGCCCGTTCACCTATTCTTGTTCCCTGACTCCGCACTCCGCATGCTTTTCGACTCCGAACTTCTTATGACTCCCAGACTCCTAGACTTTCCTCGACCCTGGACTCTGGACGGTCCGCAACTCCGCACTCTTTTCGACTCCGCACTTCCTATAACTCCCAGCCTTCTTTTAGGCCGCAACCTGAAGCGTCGCAGATGCCGTATCCGTGCGTATTCGTAATGCTTGCAAACGTTGCTCTCGTCGCCGCCGCCACTGGAGTAATCCACGGCGTAGGTACTGGGCATCAATGCCAAGTGCTGCACAGACATTACGAAACGAAAACAGCCATTGTTCCTCTTCACTAAAAATCCATTCCTCAGCCTCACGTGCCAGTCGTTCACTGCGTTTGCCAGATGCTCCCACCGCCTTCTGAAAGCAGAGCAGGGCGTCTTCCAGTATGGCGACCATCAACGCCCGCGGTCCCGTAGTCGCAAGGCTTCCCTTCGTCATTTGGTAAAATTGCTCAGGCAACACGGCCTCAGGACACATGAGCGGATGCTCGATCATAGTGACCGGTTCCCCTGTTGTTAGTCCTTCGTACCTCTGCGTATTCATAAAGTTCCTCCTTTTTTTATCACAAGATGTTGGGTTTCTTTGCTGTACTCTTCGTGCAAAGTGTTGGCTAGTCCCCTTTTTCTGCAACTCCGGCTAAGACCTGTTCAAAGAAGGACAAGAGTTCCTCTGGTGTAGAGAAGCGGAGGACTTGCCCTGATGTCATATGCTCGACGCGACCACGAAAAGGCTGCTGTGGTCCGCCGCTGTTGGTACGGAACTGCACGACGAAGGCCCGCACCGGCGACAACGGACGCTCCGCCTCGGCGGCGGACGCAGCCGGTGAGTGCGGTGATAAAGCGTTGGATTTCATGATGCTGTCCTCCTGTTCGTCATGCTACTAATGTACGTTCCGCTTCTGTGCAGTACGAGAGGCAAACCGTGGAGTTTGCGTGCAGTTTGCGTGGAATTTGCGTGGAACGTTGTCTTTCCCCCTCTCCCGCCAAGCGGGAGAGGGATTACGTCCCCGGCGTTGTTGGTCACCGCGATCTACTTGAACTGGAAATTGGCCGTATGGCTCGTGCCGTCGCTGAGCGTGAGCGTGAACTGCCGACACGTACCCACCCACACCTTCTGCGTCTTCCACACATAGGTGTAAGTGGCGGTAGTAGCGTCATATTGTAGCCCACTACTACTTGCCGTTAC
>JAYVFX010000227.1:0-5514 GCA_043772795.1 Deltaproteobacteria bacterium | reverse complement strand
AAATAAGAGATTCTCCATTGCGCATTGCCGTGCGGCCTTGTAGCAGATCATCGTAATATTCTCACAACTCATCCCGATTTCTTAGCGAAGCGTGAGCATATTGCTCCTATTTGAAATGGAGTGCGTTCGCCCTTCGACAGGCTCAGGGTGAACGGGTTTGGTATTGAAATCGTGCAAGATTTTCCGTTCGTGCTGAGCTTGTCGAAGCATGAACGGTGCTCATGCGGAACATTTCATTTGGGAAAGCTATAGGATCTCCCTTCCCAGGTAAATCGTCAAAGCAGAGCGTCAAACACGAATGCTTTACGAGCGTTTCGCCTTGAGCAGGTATCGTCGGAGAGAACGACGCAATAGTCGTGGCGAGGCCATCACAACAGACAACCGGGCATGGCGCATGAGAACAACGAGTGCAAGTGCAAGTAGCACATACACAAAAGAGTACGCGAGTCGGAATTGCGGTGAGGGGAAAAACAATTGGACAACAAAAAGCCCCAAAAGTAACCCGGCCTCAGCCAAAGAGAAGCGAAAATTGGCAATTACTACGAGTGCAAAAATCGATTGTGCTGAAGTCAACAGCACTTCGTTAATCTGCCGCGCGTCAAGGTGCATTGCACTGACCTGCCCAGCCGAAAGGCTGTAACAGATGGGCAGCATACCGACCAACATGGTCCACTGATTCAGGGTGGACGAAATCAGTGTCCCAATCCCAGCATGCGGGTTCCCTCGTAGCGCAAAGAGCGTCGCGACAATGAACTCAGGCGACTCAGAGGCTAACGGAGCAAGCCACTGAACCAGCACAAATTCTTCTATTCCTAACGTGCGTCCAGATTTGAGCAGCCCTTCCGCAAACGGCTCGGCAGCAGTAACAATCGTCAATCCCGCGTACATAAAGAAGCCCAGCGTAAAGACCCGTCGCACGGTAGGTGCAAACCGGGCAATCATCTCCGGGGGGCCTTCTAGTTCCGGCTCAACCACATGGGCTCGCGACGCCACGACCATATACGCAATAAAAAGGAGGATCAGAAAAAAAGCATCAACGACAGACAGGGTACCTTTTAGCGGAATCACAAACGAATACAGAGTGGCAACCACAAGCATCAGTACTTCAAGCCGCTGCTCTTTGGCAAGCGAAATCTCTCGCAGTCCGGTTTTCAGCCAAAAGGCAATGACCACAGTCGCCCAACCTACTCCAATCAACAAACGATTCGCCCCTGTCATGTTGGCCGTCGCATAGGACACATAGGCCGGGTCTTTTCCCGCCTGCCAAGCAAAATACATATCGACCGCATACTCAGGCAACACGGCAATCAAAGCCAGAAAAGCGATGGCCAACGCTTGCGGAATATCCAGCTGCGCAAGCTCCGCCCCCCAGGACAGAAGGAACGCGGCACCAAAAATGGAAATTCCTGACGACATGGCTTCCCAATGTGGCTCTAGATGCACCCCAGAGAAGTGGAGGACTAACCATTGCAATGGCAGCACGGCTGCGTACACAACAGGGAGCCAGTGTTTCATCGTCCCCCTCACAAGCCAAATTCCTTGAGGACATGTGGACTATTCGTCCATCCCTTTGAGACCTTCACAAATAGTTCTAGAAACACTTTATAGCCGAAGAATGCTTCAAGTTGAAGGCGCGCCGCCTGTCCAATCTGTTTGAGACGTGCGCCACGTTCGCCGATAATGATCGCACGTTGCGAGGACCGCTCAACGGCAATGAGCGCCCGAATAAAGAGCACCCGCTTCTCCGGTTTCTCGATAAACTCCTCGACCAGCACAGCCGTCGCATACGGCACTTCCTGTTGAGTTTGGAGGAATACCTGTTCGCGGATCATCTCCTGCGCAAGGACGCGTTCACTCTGATCGGTGAGGTCATCGTCCGGGTATAAGGCCGGGCCCGTCGGCAACGAAGCGATAATGGTTGACATGACCTCGGAGAGATTTTCGCCTGTCAGTGCACTGACGGGAACGATCTCACGTTTAGGTAACAGGGCAGTCAACTGTTCAAGCAGTGGGAGGAGCCGCGATTTCGCAAGGCGATCAATCTTGTTCAAAACCACGATCACCGACCGTGGCCCCTCCCCTAACCGTCGTGCCAGCTCTTGATCTGCTGGAGTAATGCCTCGTTGCGCATCAACGACGAATACGGTCACATCGGTTTCGGTCAAAGCGTTGAACGCGACCTCAACCATACGTCGATTGAGCAACGGACCACCATGGGTATGTATCCCCGGTGTATCGATAAACACAAGTTGGGCATGCGGGAGCGTTTTGATGCCCAGCAAACGCGTGCGTGTCGTCTGTGGCTTCGGGCTGACGATTGCTAACTTGCTTCCGACCAAGGCATTCAGCAAGGTCGATTTGCCGACGTTCGGTCGTCCGACCAGGGCGACAAAGCCACAGCGGAACTGCGAGTCCGTCGGCGTCGGTGATACTGATGGGGGAGAAGAGTGACGCGTCACATTTTACGCCGAAGAAGCAGCAGGAAAAACAATTTTGATCACACGACGCCGTCCCACCTGGAGGACAACATCACTCTTGGCTGTCACTTGCAAATCTTGATCTGCGATTACCTGACCGTCAAGCCGCACACCACCTTGTTGAATGGCACGACGTGCTTCACTGGTTGATTTGACTAAGCCGGAAGTCCGCAATAGATGACAAATCCACACGGTTTGTTCTTCACCCATCCAGGTAAAGGTTTCGATCTCGGTCGGAAGCTCGCGTCGTTGAAAACGCTGGGCAAAATCCTCAGCTGCGCTGCGTGCTGCGGCTTCGCTGTGGAACCGCGTGACTAATTCATTAGCTAACTGTTTTTTGGCATCAAGGGGATGGACGTGTCCAGCGCGAATTTCTTGCAGCCGCGCCACGTCCACTGCGCTGAGTAACTCATAGTATCGGTGCATTATCGTGTCAGAAATCGACATCACTTTCCCATACATCTCGTTTGGTGAGTCTGTGATGCCGATATAGTTTCCCAGCGACTTGCTCATCTTCTGCACCCCGTCGGTACCTTCCAGCAACGGTGTAGTCAAGATCACTTGTGGTTCTTGCCCGTAGGTGCGTTGTAACTCTCGTCCGACTAACAAGTTGAAGCGCTGATCAGTGCCACCAAGTTCAACATCTGCACGTAACGCAACTGAATCGTATCCCTGGACTAGGGGGTACAGCAGCTCATGTACATGGATCGGAATGTTCTCCTTAAAGCGCTTGGAAAAGTCATCGCGCTCAAGTAACCGCGCTACGGTGTATTGGCTACACAAGCGAATCATGTCGGAGGACGATAATGGCCCCATCCATTCAGAATTGAAGCGGATCTCGGTCCGTGCGGGGTCAAGGATCTTGAAGGCTTGTTTGGTATACGTTTCTGCATTCGCTTTCACCTGATCAGGAGTAAGCGGCTTGCGAGTTTCCGATCGTCCCGTGGGGTCTCCGATCATGGCGGTAAAATCTCCCACGAGGAAAATGACCGAGTGACCAAGCTGCTGAAACTGACGCAACTTGTTCACCACCACAGTATGCCCAAGATGGAGATCCGGCGCTGAGGGATCGAGTCCTAGCTTGATGCGCAAGGGTCTTCCGGTTGCCAGCTTCCGCCGCAGCTCTTCAAGGGGAATGATATCTACTGCGCCACGCTGAATTTCGCGCAGCTGTTCGTCTACGGACAGTGACATGGCTTCACTCCGAAGGGGGAAATGGGTAAATGGCGAAATGGGTAAATGGTAAAAAATACATGAGGTGACACAATATTGTCTTCCTTTTCACCGTTTCCCCATTGACCCCTTTCCCTTTTTGAACTGCCTATCTGGCAAAGTCGGTCGATCGCGTTTCACGGATGACGGTGACCTTAATCTGTCCAGGATACGTCACTTCGCTTTCGATACGCTTTGCAACCTCGCGGGCCAATACAGAAGCTTCACCGTCAGTGACGGAACTCGGATTTACCATGATGCGTACTTCCCGTCCGGCCTGTAAGGCAAACGACTTCTCAACACCGGAGAAAGAATTGCTGATCTGCTCCAATGCCTCTAACCGACGAACATAACTTTCTAGAACCTCCCGCCGAGCTCCTGGTCGGGCGCCTGAAAGCGCATCGGCAGCATCGACCAGTGGAGCGAGCACCGTTTCTGCTTTCACTTCTTCGTGATGTGCAGCAATCGCGTTGACGATCTTTGCCGATTCTCCGTACTTACGCGCGACTTCTCCACCGATGATCGCATGCGATCCTTCGATCTCGTGCGATACGGCTTTGCCAATATCATGGAGCAACCCGGCTCGCCGCGCCTGTTTTTCATTGAGTCCGAGCTCGGCAGCCATCATGCCGCAAATGTACGCCGTCTCGACAGAATGCATCAGCACGTTCTGCCCGTAACTGTAGCGATATTTGAGCATCCCGATTAGCTTGATGATCTCCGGATGGATACCATGCACCCCGAGTTCGAGCACCGCTCGCTGCCCGGCTTCACGCACGGAGTCTTCGACTTCCTGTTCTGCTTTCTTAACCACTTCTTCAATCCGACCAGGGTGAATGCGACCGTCAGAAATCAGTCGTTCGAGCGCCACACGCGCAATCTCGCGCCGAATCGGACTATGGCTTGAGATCAATACGGTCTCTGGTGTGTCATCAACGATAAGGTCTACTCCGGTCGCAGCTTCAATGGCACGAATATTGCGGCCCTCACGTCCGATAATACGGCCCTTCATGTCATCGCTGGGCAAATGGATGGAATACGCCGTACGTTCAGAAATAAACTCGCCGGCTAAGCGCTCGACTGCCACACTGACGATTTTCTTGGCACGTCGCTCGGCTTCTTCACGAGCCTCTTCTTCTATGGTCATGATTTGACGTGAGGCATCTCGACGTGCCTCCTCAAGCATCTGGTCTGTAAGCTTACGTACCGCTTCATCACGCGTCATCCCTGAGATTTTTTCAAGTTGCACGCGAGTATCTTCAATCAAACGAATGTAGTTTTCTTCTTGCTGACGATTTTCCTCTTCTTTTTTCTTCAGCCCTTGTTCACGGCGCCCTAATTCGTTATCTCGGGTCTCAATTGTTTCCGCTTTTTTCTCTAACGTTTCTTCTCGACTCTGTAATCGTTTCTCAAGCTGCTGCACGTCTCGTTTGCGGTCGCGGGATTCTCTTTCAGATTCTGTTTTTGCTTGTAGGACAACGTCCTTGGCCTGAACTTCGGCCTCCTTCTTTAAGATGGTTCCTTCCTTTTTTGCCTCCTCAATAATAAGTTTTGCGGTTTCTTCTGCTGAAACAAGCGTTTGTTGCTGCCATAGTCTCTGCAGGAGCATGAAAGCTCCGACACCACCAGCACCAACCACCGCTCCCACAATGATGTACAACAAGGATTCCATGTCCACCGACCTCCTTCCGGAATGCAGGTAGGAGAGCATCGACAACATTACTTATATGTAAAAAAAGCTAGTTTGCTGTCCTCCTTAACTAGATTCTCGCATCGGTAACAATTTTTTAGCAAAGAGAAGATAAGACGGATAGATGGTCTACTG
>JAYVFX010000226.1:0-9921 GCA_043772795.1 Deltaproteobacteria bacterium | reverse complement strand
ACTGACTACTGACTACTGACTACTGACTACTGACTACTGACTACTGACTACTGACTACTGACTACTGACTACTGCGTTTGACGTTTTACGTTTTGCCCTCGATCCACTGTTCATGTGTCTCCGTCGGCTGACCCCTCTTGGCGGCTAAGAAAAAGCTATGATAATTGTCGCGTATGGCTGACAACGCAACCAAAACTGAACGTCGTGTGACACCGGGTGCGCTTCCTCCTCGGTCGACTCCTGTTTCCTCTCGAACCTGGCCGCTCGTGGCAATTCGTATCCTTGCTCTAGTAGGACTTGGCATTGCTGTGTATCTGGCGCTGCTCCATTACCGTGCTGGTGAACATGGGCGGATTGAGTCGCCGCTGTGTACCATCAGCTCCACAATTAACTGCAACGCTGTCTTAGGGAGTGGCTACGCACGGCTCTTTGGCGTGCCGGTCGCCACCTGGGCTGCGCTTACGTATGCCGCCATCTTAGGTGCGTCTTTTCTAGGTTCGACCAGTATCCTCGTTTTTCTCTGTAGCTGGTCTTTCGTCTTTTCCCTCTACATGGCAGGGCTCTCACTTTTTACCATTAAAGCTGCGTGTCTTTTCTGTATGAGTCTCTATGCTGTCAACATTGGACTCTTCCTCAGCGCACTCGCACTGACTAAGCAGGCACGAGACTTTAGCTTTCACCAACTGCGATATGGCCTAGCGGCCTGTGTTGTCCTGGCTCTTGGGTTCGGGTGGGTACAAGCGAAACTGGCAGGACCTGCGCCTGGTCTCCCAGCACCAGATTTTCCAGCAACCTACGACAAACTGCCTCAAGTCACGCTCAACGTTGCAGAACGTAACACCAAAGGACCATCTCAGGCTCCAATAACTATAAGTGAGTTTGTTGACTTCCGGTGACCGGCCTGTGCACGCGCCCGTGAGGCGCTCCACACTCTCAGCGAAAAGTATCCCAATGACATCCGTGTCATTTTTCACTCCTATCCGCTTGACAACGAGTGCAATCCCAGTCTGCCACGACAAGTGCACGCGGCGTCCTGTTTAGCCTCGTATGCGGCAGAATGTGCTAGTGAGCAGGGGAAGTTCTGGGAATTTGCCGACCGGCTGTTTGGCGACCAGCAACGAGAGTTCTCCCGCCCAGACCTTGAAGTTCACGCGCAGACCGTGGGGCTCGACGTCAATAGTTTCAACACGTGTATGAACAGTGGGCAAACGAAAGGCATTGTGCGCCAAGACCTCGAGGAAGGAATACGCGTCGACGTGAAAGCAACGCCTACGTTGATCATCAACGGACGCGTCGTTGAAGGACTCCCAACGCCTGAACAGTTCGATACGATCATTGCGATTGAGAAGCAACGCGTTCGGAAGTGATGAGGACTGAGTAATGAGTGATGAGTAATGAGTAATGAGTAATGAGTAATGAGTAATGAGTAATGAGTTGAGCTCACGTCTATTGCCCAGCCCTCTTTTTCTGAATTGAAACCCGTAGGCCTCCGATAATTCGACCAAGCTCTTCTGCCCGGGTGCAGAGTGTCGAGAAAAGCTCTGGGCTCAAGTATCCAACATCTAGAGCCACATAAAGCTGAGACCGGACTTCAGCGCAGGATGCTTTTGCTATAGAGACAAAATGATGAAATTCGCCAGCGCTCCCACGTTCGAATCCTTCCGCAATGTTTGACATGATCGATACGGCTGCCCTTTGGATTTGACCCGAGAGTCCAAAGTCCTTGGCAAAAGCTCCTTGGCGGGTAATCGCGTAGATCTCCCGAGTGAGCTCCCTTGCCTTCTGCCAGGCTATGAGATCCTCGAAACGCCCTATGACTTGACTCACAGTTCGGACTCCTCTCTCATCACTCCTTACTTCTTACTCATCACTCATCACTCATCACTCCTCTCTCATTACTCTCTACCCACCGACGATAACATGCTCCTTGGTAATAATCACCGGAAGTTTCCCTGGTGCAATGAAGTTGGGCTCATCGGTTCGTGTGCGATCATATTCAGGTGTTGTTGCTGACACGCGCATGGCTTGCGTATCGTCGAACCAGGTAATAGCGACTCCGTCGTAGGCTGGAGCTTTGCCGCTCTTGTACGCAGATAACCTCGTGTGACTTTGGACATAGCGGCGGACCACCGGAATTGACGCCCCAAGTGGGCCATGAATTTCTCGCCAGTGTTTTTGGAATGCCTCGATCGACATCCCCGGTTTGTGGGTGACGAACTCGATATTCTTGACTCCGTTAGTTGGAATCGCCCCATCTTTGATGAGATGTTCTTCAGTAAAGATCTGTCCCATGGTCGAACGGTTGATGAAGTTGAGTTCATCTGTTTGAGTCGCAGCCAGCTCCGCTGTGTTGACTAATGCCCGCAACGCATCTGTGTTGTCGTACCAAAGTTCGGCAGTTCCATCATAGACAGGTTCCTCTTTGCGATAGCCGGACACCAGTGTGTGCGATTGCACGTAACGGCGAAGACCAGGCAGCTTCTTGACAACATCAGCATGCGTCGTCCGCCAATACTTTTGAAAATCATCCACTGACATTCCGGGTTTGCGTTGGAAAAAAGCGACGACCTTGACCATTTTTCTATTCCTCCTCGACGAAGTATGAGTGACACTGCATGATGGGTTGTAGTCTGGAAAGAACCAGAGGGTCAAGGGAAGCCTCACGATCCATTGAGCGTGTAGCGGTGAAAGCGTATAAGAGGCGAGTGACGAGTAATGAGTGGGGAGCGCTCTCCTCATAACTCAGTACTCGTTACTCATTACTTTGAATCAGGGAGGAATCATGCTCTCAATTGGCTACATGCCGGACACGCACGGTGGACCGTACGAACAACCGGAACCAGATGCTGAGCGTTCTGCGGACTTTGCTGCGCAACTTTTGCAGGAAGCCGAACAAGCCGAACGTTCTGGCTTCGATGGGATCTTCGTTCCAGAACGACACGCCCGACCCGAGTGCATGTTCCCCGCACCGACGACACTCTTGGCTGCGATCGCTGCACGTACACAGCGAGTGAAACTTGGGACCTACGTGTTGATGCCGCCACTTTACAATCCAGTCCAGCTAGCAGAAGAGATGGCGATGATCGACTTGGTCTCTCGTGGTCGTCTCATTCTTGGGCTTGGGGTTGGCTACCATCCACGGTACTTCGATCACGTTGGAGTACCAATCAAACAACGCGAAGGACGATTTGAGGAATGTCTCACGGTGATGCGTCAGGCGTGGACCACCACTGGTCCTTCTGCATTTCATGGTCGCTATTATCACTATGACGCTATTCATCTGACCCCGAAGCCGTACCAAAAACCGCACCCGCCAATCTGGATTGGTGCCTTTGGGCCGAAGTCGATTGCTCGCGCGGGGCGCTTAGGCGACGTGTGGGGTGCTGCACCGTTTCTTGACACAGTCGACGCGATCGAAGCGCAAATCGACAATTACCGTGAGGCCGCGGTGAAAGCGGGGAAGACGCCGCGTATCGCTCTGATGCGTGACGGCTGGCTGGCATCGAGTATGGAAGAAGCTGAGCAGACCTTTGGTCGCCTGTGGGTCGAAGAATGCAAATTCTATTTTCGTTGGGGAATGCTTGCGCCCACAGCGGAATTCCGCTCTGAATCAGACTTCACGGTGAAAAGTGTCCGACGACACATGGTGTTAGGTACGGCGACCGATTGGCTCGAACAACTCCAGTATTGGCAGGAACTTTTCGGCGCTGAATGGCTCATCCTCCGCTGTCGCTTACCGCTTGGCCCAAGTCCTGAACAGACACGTGAATGTATCCAACGGTTAGGAGAGGAAGTGCTGCCGCAGTTAAGAAAGTAGTCAGTAGTCAGCATTCGGTGGAAAAGGCTTCAGTCTCTCGACATTGAACCTTAAACATTGAACCTTAAAAGGAGAAGAATGATGGACTTCGAATATACTCCCGAACAAGAGGCGTTTCGTGCTGAAGTACGGGCTTGGTTAGAAAAGAATCTCTCGAAGGACTTGTGTGTGGATGATCCGCGCGATGAGAGAATTGCACCAGATCGACCAACATTTGAGCGTCGTCGCGAGTGGCAACGCTCAATGTACAAAGCTGGCTGGGTTGGTATTCCCTGGCCCAAAGAATACGGTGGTCGTGGTGCTGGCTTGATGGAGCAAGTGATTTTCGACGAAGAGTACACGCGTGTGCATGCCCCAGTATTGCCAGGCTACTCTGGTATTGCCCTGTGTGGTCCGACCTTAGCGCAGTGGGGGACGGACGCGCAGAAACAGCAATTTCTTAAACGCATGCTGAGTGGCGATGACATCTGGTGTCAGGGCTATTCCGAACCTGGCGCTGGCTCTGATCTTGCCGGTTTACAAACTCGCGCGGTCGAAGACGGAGATGTCTTTGTCGTGAACGGTCAAAAAGTATGGACTTCTGGTGCGCAGTACGCCGACTGGATCTTTATGCTGGTCCGTACTGATCCCGACGCACCGAAACATAACGGTATTAGCTATCTGTTAGTTGATATGAAAACTCCGGGCATTACGGTGCGTCCGCTCGTACTCGCGAACGGCCATGCGCATTTCAATGAGGTGTTCTTCGAGGACGTTCGTGTTCCGAAAGCGAATCTCGTTGGGCCACAAAACCAAGGCTGGAAAGTCACAATTACGACGCTGATGTTCGAGCGGACTTTTGCCGGTGGCGGAAACTACGCTGACCAAATCCAACGGCTCTCAGCGTTGGCCAAGCAGGTCCCGATCGATGGACAACCCGCATGGGAACAAAGTTGGGTCAGACAGAAACTTGCGCAGTTATGGATTGAGAGTGAGAGCCTCAAATACACCCGACTTCGTGGTCTGACGCGTCAGCTTAGAGGGCTCCCGCCTGGACCCGAAGGCTCAATGCTCAAATTGTGCGGCTCTGAAATTGGCGTGCGTATTGCGCAGTTCGCTAGTGAATTGCTTGGGGCCAATGCAACCGTCAATGATGCAATGGAACATGTTCCTGATGCCGCGCGTTGGTTCAATCGTCTCCTGAGTGCACGACAATATACCATCGCCGGTGGTACGAGCGAGATTCAACGTAACATTATGGGCGAGCGGGTGCTCGGGTTGCCGAAGGGATAAGGAAGACCGTGCGCGTTCTTTGCTTCCATACCCCATTTCCCCCTTATTCTTCTTTCGTGAACGTGGTAATGAGACCTCCCCCGAGTTCCAATTGAAGGAGACAAACATGGCCGGTAAATACTTTGACGAACTCAACGTCGGTGATGTGTTCAAACATCAGCCCGGACGAACGGTGACAGAAACAGACAACTTGCTCTTCAGTACTCTCACGTTGAATATGCAGCCGCTGCATCTCGACGCCGAATTCTCTAAGAACGCAGAGTTTGGTCAACGCTTAGTGAATAGCATCTTCACTCTCGGTTTAGCGGTGGGTGTTTCGGTAGCTGATACGACGTTGGGAACGACAGTTGGCAACCTTGGCTTCGAGAAAGTTGAATTCCCGAAACCGGTCTTCATAGGTGACACCATCTATGCTGAGACGAAAGTGGTCGAGAAGCGAGAGTCGAAATCGCGTCCGCAGTGGGGCATCGTGGTCTTCGAGCATCGCGCCACCAATCAGCGCGGAGAAGTGGTGATGACATGCCGTCGCGCAGGAATGATGCGAAAAAAGAATGAAAAATGAAAAATGGATAATGAAGAATAGAAAAAATAATGGCGCCATAATTCTTCATTTTTCATTCTCAACTCTCATGAAAGCTGAGAGCTACTCGCAGCGTTCGAAGAAAATCAGAAAGTCGGAAAGATGGCGTTTAGCTTTAAAGGCCAAATAGTTGCCGTCCCACATTTGACCTGAGCACGAACGATTCTGGAGCGGGCACGAGCGGCAGGACTGGCATAAGCAAGGACTGAGTCAAAGTAAGTCATGAAGACTGAGTGCTGAGGACTAAGTCAAGGAGACAGGATATAGGAGGTAGGAGGTAGAAGGAGAAAAAGATGAGCTTTTGCGGTGATCATTGTTTTTATTCTGACTCCTACATTCTACCTTCTGAATTCTTTCTCCACTCAGTCCTCATAGCTCAGTCCTCAGTACTTCTCCGAAGGAGAAAAGAGGAATGGTTGGCATAACTATTTGTGATTATCACGTCCCGTTCTGTCGCTTAGAGCGAGAAAAAATTGGGCAAGCCTGGGCGCGACGAGCAGGGAAGGGCGAGCGAGCGGCGATCTATTTTGATGAAGATGCCCTCACTCTTGGTTTGGAAGCCGCGCAGCGATGTATCGAAGACCAAGGCAAAGCTGGAATCGATGGTCTGTACTTTGCCTCAACTTCCGCGCCTTTTCGGCAACGATCCGCGGCCAGTTTTATGGCGGCGGCGTGTGACTTGCCCTCCGAGTGTGAGACGAGTGATTTCAGTGGGACCCTTCGTTCAGCAACATCGGCGCTCCGTGCTGGCGTTGATGCGCTGAGTAGTGGTCGGCTTGCTCGCGTCCTGATAGCCGCAGGCGAAGTACGAGACGGGCAACCAGAAGAAGGCGAAGAAGAGTGGTTCGGCGATGCTGGCAGTGCGGTCATGCTCGGTCGCGATGGCGTCTTGGCCGAAATTCTTGGAGTCGCGTCGCGGTCTGATGATCTCCTTGATGAATGGAGGCGAGATACTGATGGTTTCATCCAGACGCAATTCTCCCGCTTTGCTATGGAACGTGGGTACCAAGCCAACCTCGTGGCGGTTGGACAGGCGCTCTTGAAAAAACACAATGTGCAGCCGCAAGATCTCGCCAAGGTCATTCTTCCTTCCCCTGACGGCCGCGCGCACGTGAATGTTGCCAAGAAACTGGGATTTCAAGACACGCAGATTCAGACTCCCATGTTTCAAGAGATCGGTGCCTGCGGAAGCGCGGCTCCGTTTCTTCTGCTTGCCGCGGCTCTGGAAGCGGCAAAACCTGGTGATCGGCTGTTACTTCTTAGTTATGGTGAAGGTGCTGATGGTTTTCTTCTACGAGTGACCGATGAAATCAGCAAGCGCAAACTCTCACGCTCGCTGTCCGACCATCTCAGTGAAAAACGCCTCTATCCATCGTATACCATTTATAAGAAGATGCGGACCTACTTCGTGGAGAACGAAGACGGTCCAGAACTGTCTAACGTGTTTCTCGCCAAAGAGGAGAAACAGAATGTGCGTTTGTATGGGACGCAGTGTCTGCGCTGTGGCACACGGCAGTACCCGATCACACGCGTTTGCATCTCCTGTAAGAACCATGACTCGTTACAAGAGGTACCGCTAGAACGAACCGGCTCAGTGTTTACTTTTACGCGCGATCATCTTTATGTTGCCGCTGATTCCCCCACGATCATGAGTGTCGTTGATGTCGAACAAGGGGGGAGGCTCTATTTGCAAATGACCGATGTTGATCCAGAAGACGTACAAGTGGGAGAGCAAGTTGTATTGACTCTGCGGCGACGTAAAGAAGGTCCGACCATGCACCATTACTACTGGAAGTGTCGGCCAGTACGATGACGAGAAGAGGCGAAAAGGGTAAAAGGGTAGAAGGATAAGAGGAGCGACGGACGGGATGTCGCATTGAGTAGAGAAGAGAATTGTATCGTAAGAAAAGCATACGTGTGTTGATTGGTTGTGAGCTGAAGCTGTACAAATAACCAACGTAAAAGACAGAGTAAGGAGCCGCCATGCCATATTCGCTTAAGGATCAAGTCGCCGTCATCGGTGTCGGATGTATCAAGTTCGGTGATAACTTTGACCAAGGCTACGAAGAAATGGCCGTAGAGGCGGCATTCGCGGCGTTTAATGATGCCAAGATTACCCCAGATGAAATCGATGCTGCTTGGCTCGGCACCTATTCTCCAGCGCAAGGGCATGGCAAAGCTGCGGTCTCACTCGGCGATGCGCTACGGTTGTACAACAAGCCGATCTCACGAGTGGAGAACTTCTGTGCGACTGGGACCGATGCGTTCCGTCACGCTGTGTTAGCGGTGGCGTCGGGCGTCTATGACACCGCCTTGGAGCTAGGCGTTGAAAAATACAAAGACCGTCCAGGACGTGGCTTGGCTCGTGAAGGGGTGCATCCGTATCACAATGACGGATCGACTGCTCCCGGGCTTTTCGCTTTGGCTGCGACTCGCTACATGCACACCTACGGCCTCACACGTGAGACGCTGGCCAAAGTCTCCGTCAAGAATCATTACAACGGCTCGTTGAATCCCAAAGCGCACTTGCAAAAGAAAGTGACAGTAGAAGAAGTGCTGACTGCACCCATCGTCGCGTATCCGTTCGGCCTCTATGATTGCTGCCCAACGACTGACGGTGCGGCAGCGGCGATTGTCTGCCGAGCCGATCTCGCTAAGAAGTTTCGTAACGATTACATCCTGGTAAAAGGCGTGGGCTTAGCGGTGACCAGTGGTCGTCCGTTTATGGATCCGAACTTCAACTATTTGGGATTTACGTCGACACAACATGCAGCAGCGCAAGCCTATGCGATGGCAGGAATCAAAGATCCGCTCAAAGAAATTGATGTTGCTGAAGTGCATGACTGTTTCACCTGGACTGAGATCACTAACTATGAGGATCTCGGCTTTGCCAAGAAGGGCGAAGGAGCGAAACTCATCGAAGAAGGACGGACTGCACTTACGGGTGATATTCCGGTGAACCCGAGCGGAGGTCTCAAGTCCTTTGGCCATCCGATTGGAGCCAGTGGCGTACGTATGGTGTACGAGATTGTCTCCCAGCTGCGCGGACAAGGCGGTCAACGACAAGTGAAAGATCCGAAGATGGGACTTGTGCATAATGTTGGCGGCCCGGGCGCGGTGTCGTGTGTGGCCATTTTGGGGCAGCCCTAGCCCTTAGGAGGAAAAGGCGAAACGAGTAAAAGGGGAAATGGGGAAATGGGTAAAAAAGGAAATGGATCGTAGGGCGGGCTGTGCCCGCCCTTGGTACTGGGGATCGGCCACAGACAGGAGAACGTCATGCAAGAGTACAGCAACGATAAAATCACCGTTCGTTATGATGAGAAAGTCTGCATTCATGCTGGGAAATGCGTACAAAGCTTGCCCGCAGTCTTTAACGTCAACAACAACCCGTGGATCAATGTAGATGGAGCCAACATAGAAGCGATCAAACAGACGATTCGGCAGTGTCCATCAGGGGCGCTGACGCTTGAAGAAAGGAAATGAGGCGGAAAGGGGAAACGGGTAAAGGAGACAAGGAAAATAGCGCGGAAGATTTTCCTTTCTGTTTCGCCTTTTCGCCTTGTCCTTTTTTGGCGCTTTACTGACAATCTCCGTATTTTGTGGGGAATAAAAAATGATGCTTAAAGACAAAGTTGCAGTGGTGACTGGTGCTGGTGGTGGCATTGGTCGCGGCATTGCCCTGATGCTCGCCAAAGAAGGCGCTAAGGTGGTAGTGAACGATATTGGTGGAAGCTCTGCTGGTGAAGGACGCGACGCTACTCCGGCTGACAAAGTGGTTGCCGAAATCACGGCGGCTGGAGGCAGCGCAGTTACGAACTATGACTCTGTTGCCAGCCTCGCGGGTGGCGAGAAGATCGTTGGTACGGCGTTAGAGAAATTTGGTCGCATCGACATCGTGGTGAACAACGCGGGCATTCTACGCGACCGCATGATCTTCAACATGAGTGAAGAAGACTGGGATGCGGTTATCAACGTCCACCTCAAAGGTTCGTTCGCTTGTACGCGCGCAGCAGCGCCGCATATGCGCCAACAAAAAAGCGGACGGATCATCAATATCACCTCGACTTCGGGACTCATTGGTAATTATGGGCAGGCGAACTATGCTGCGGCGAAGATGGGTGTTGTCGGGCTCACGAAGGCGACTGCGCTTGATCTCGGGCGTTATGGTGCCACGGCGAATTGCATTGCCCCGTTTGCGTGGACGCGCATGATCGGGACAATTCCCACCGAAACTGAAGCGCAGAAACGCCGG
>JAYVFX010000225.1:0-5698 GCA_043772795.1 Deltaproteobacteria bacterium | reverse complement strand
CGACGATTCGGCAAAGAGAATCAGGGCGATGAGCGGTTGTGTGGTGTGGGGATCAATTACTTCACCATCTGTAACAATGCTACCGACAATGGGGTTCCGGAAGCTCGATCGGTAGCGGTCGGAATTCATCGCGTACTTACACGGCAACAAAAAGAGTTCAGCTTAACGTATGCGTGTCATAGTCCAACTGAGGAGCGGTGGTTCACTGTCCGCGTTTCCGGTTTTGCCAACGACGGAACCACGTGGGCGGTCGTAGCGCATGAAGATGTGACAGCGCTGCAGAAAATGGAACAAGCCGTACGCCAGCGCGAAGAATGGTTCCGCTCGCTGAGTGCGTCGGCTCCGATCGGGATTTTTCAAACCAATGCGGTTGGACTCTACCTGTATACCAATCCACGGTGGCGCGAGATCTATGGGCTCACGTTGGCCGACAGTATGGGCAGCGGCTGGAGTCGAGCGATCCATCCCAAGGACCGTGCTCACGTGCACACAGCGTGGGAAGAGGCTGCGCGCGAAGGAAAGGAATTCTGTCGGGAGTTTCGCATTGTTACTCCTACCGAAGTGACGTGTTGGGTGCGCGTGCACTCCAAGCCGATGCTCGGGAGTGAAGGGGAGACGGTTGGCTATGTTGGTACGGCAGAGGATATTACTGCCGGGAAGCAGGCAGAAGAGGCCTTACGACGAAGCGAGGAACGCTGGCAGCTTGTCCTTCAAGGAACGAATGATGGCGTTTGGGATTGGAAGGTGCAGAGTAACGATTTCTTCGTATCCCCTCGCTTCAAAGAGCTGGTCGGCTTTACCGATCGCGAAATTCCGGATCGGTTTGATGCGTGGATGCAGCGCATTCACCCTCTGGATGTTGACCGCCTCATGCAAGAGATTCGTGATCACTTTGGCAAGAAGACCCCTTTTCTCATTTCGGAGTGTCGACTGCGTTGTAAAGATGACTCGTATCGCTGGGTTTTAGTGCGAGGACAGGCGCTGTGGGATGAAGCCGGATACGCCACCCGCATGGTTGGTTCTATCAGTGACATCACTGCGCGCAAACAGGTCGAGGCAGAGAAAGAAGATATTGCCGAGAAGGTCATGGAAAGTAACCGTGAGTTACAGGAGTTTGCCTCAGTTGCCTCGCATGATTTGCAGGAGCCTTTGCGGAAGATCCAGGCTTTTGGTGAACAGCTGCAGAATAGTCACAGTCACGAGTTGTCTGAAGAAGGCCGCGATTATCTACAACGCGTGCTGGGCGCGGCGGAGCGCATGCGGATGTTGATTAGCGACCTGCTGGTATTGTCACGCGTCACGACGAAAACGCGGCCGATGGTCCCGCTTGATGTCACCCAAGTAGCTCACGAGGTGGTTGAGGATCTGGAAGTGCGTGTGACGCAAAGCGGTGGGCGCGTTGAAGTTGGGACCTTACCAACGATTGACGCTGATCCACTCCAGATTCGTCAATTGTTGCAGAACCTGATTGGTAATGCCCTCAAGTTCCAGCGGAAGGAAGTTGCACCCGTCGTTACAATCACCGGAATACTCACAGCAGGGGAGCCCTTATGTGAGATTCGGATAGCAGACAACGGCATCGGGTTTGATACGAAGTATCTCAATCGTATTTTTGTGCCCTTCCAACGATTACATACTCGTCACGAGTATGAAGGTTCAGGGATGGGTTTGGCAATTTGTCGAAAGATCGTGGAGCGCCACAAAGGGACGATTACCGCGACAAGTCTCCCGGGGCATGGAGCGACTTTTGTGATAACACTGCCAGTGAAACAGGAGAATGTCGCAGCGACATAGTAACTGCTTCTCTCCACAGCGAGAGAGAACCGCAGCAAGGTCGGGCTACGGCGTAATGATCGTACGAAGAAAGGGGCGAGATGGACACTGACGTTGTAAAGATTTTGCTGGTTGAGGATGATGAAGACGACTATCTCATTACGCGTAATCTGTTGCGAATGATTGAAACACCCACCTTCGTGCTTGATTGGAGAAACACCTACGAGGCTGGTCTCACCGCTCTCACGAAGAACCAGCATCATATCTGTATGCTCGACTATGGCCTCGGTGCAGGCACTGGACTCGAGCTGCTTCGCGAAGCTATGGCAGCTGGCTGTAAGATGCCGATTATCATGCTGACCGCCCAAGAGGCCTACACGGTTGACGTTGAAGCGACCCAGATTGGCGCTACGGATTACCTCGTCAAGGGGCATGTGAACGCAGTATTGTTGGAACGCGCCTTACGCTATGCCTTGGAACGTAAACGCACGGAGCAGGCGATGGCGCGACAACGCGCGGACTTTCTTGCCATGCTGACGCACGACATCAAGAACCCGTTGTCCGTCATTCTCGGATATACGGATTTGCTCATCGACGAAGTCAGCGACGGGACCATACAAGACCTCCCTGAAATCCTCGAGCGACTCAAGAGCAATGCGCTGACCGTCCACTCTCTCGTCACAAACTATCTCGATCTGTCGATGATTGAGGCTGGGCATGTGTCGCTCAGCAAACGAACGTTGGACTTGAATGCACTCCTCCGTAAGGTTGGACAGCAATATGACGCTGAGGCGCATTTACGCCACCAGCGTTTCGATTTCGCGCTGCAAGAGGGGCTGCCTCCGATAGAGGGCGATGCGATTGCGCTTGAGCGTGTGTTCGCGAATTTGGTCTACAACGCGCTGAAATTTACCCCTGCCTCTGGACGTATCACTCTTTGTTCAGAGGTTCGGCAGGGCATGGCCATTGCGACGGTGTCCGACACGGGACCAGGGATTGCGCAGATCGAGATTCCCCGACTCTTTGAGCACCACAAGAACATGAAGGCTGAAACGCAGCGAGAGGGGACGGGACTGGGGCTGTGCATCGTCAAAGCCCTGGTTGAGGCGCACGGCGGCCGCGTTGAAGTCGAGAGCACCCTTGGCCAGGGAAGTTGTTTTTCTGTAGTCTTGCCTGCCTTAGACGTTGCTCATCCAGTCTCCGTCCCGTCGGCGGAAACGAGAATGCCTTCCTGATATAGTCGCGCAAGCATTTGTTTCATTGCTTCAGGCGGACACCGTCTTCCTTCGGGCGTCTCCAGATACTTTGCCATTACCTGTCCAACTCCTGTCTGTTGCTTCACAATGGCCAGCAGCTGGGGAAGGTGTACGTCTTGGAGGATTCGCACGCCGCGTGGATAGCGTGGCGTAACAACCACATCGCGCAGTTCTACGTAATTTCCTTTGTCGTGGTTGCCAGGAAATACCAATCGGCAACCGCTCCAAATGGGGGCAGGTAAAGACACAGAAGCTCGACCATGCCGAGCCTTTGTAGGAACCGTAGCCAGAGTTGCATTATTTTTCTCACAGACGAACGACACCGGCAAAAGTACGAATTGGCGGGAACTGTATGATACTCATCAGAGTGGCGCAATTGCGCCGGGTCTTGTCTGCGACGGAAAAAAAGTGCACTTAGCAGGGCATGCCAACACGATGCGGATGGGTTACGGCTGACCCTCTCTACATTGCCTATCATGATGACGAGTGGGGGGTACCTGAATACGATGACCACAAGTTATTTGAGCTTTTGATCTTAGAGGGGGCGCAGGCGGGATTGAGTTGGCTAACTATTCTGAAAAAACGAGAACACTATCGCAACGCGTTCGCCAAGTTTGATGCGAAGAAAATTGTGACGTTTACTGACCCTGACGTTGCCACGTTGCTGACCAACACGGGCATTGTGCGTAATCGCTTAAAGATTGCTGCAACCATTCAGAATGCACGATCCTTTCTCGCTGTACAGAAAGAGTATGGTGGCTTTGCCAAGTATCTTTGGCAGTTCGTTGATGGGAAGCCGAAAACGAACGCTTGGAAAACGCTCAAAGACGTGCCCGCCAAAACTGCTGAATCAGATGCGATGAGCAAAGATCTACGCAAACGGGGCTTCAAGTTCGTCGGCTCAACTATTTGTTATGCGTTCATGCAGGCAACAGGAATGGTTAATGATCATCTGATGGACTGTTTTCGCTATGGAGAAGAGAGACGTAAAGCGTGAAGGATAGTAGTCAGTAGTCAGCCTTCAGTAGTCAGGAGTATAGAGGCTAATAAAACCTGACGAACCAAACCGATAAGCAGGTTCTTGGTGGGATGGGCTTCCAGCCCGTCCTTTGTAACAGGCTGGAAGCCTGTTCTACTTGGGCATTACCGATCACGGCTGAATACTAACATCTCTGAAGCGCAGTCGATTCTGACTGATGCGGCTTTTGCGTTCATTCCCTACGAGTTGACATTCCGCAGCAAGCCGTGGAGTTCTTCATGTGTGTCGGGCATGTTCGGCTACTAGGAGGAGGAAGTCTTCTCCCCTCCTGATGGAGGAGCAGGGAGCGAAGCGCAAGGGCGTCAGAGTGCGGTGGGGTCTGAAGGCAGCGTGGAGCAAAGATGGGAGCCGAAGCATCGCGGTCCCTAACGGCAGGCATCTTCGTTTGGCAGCGCCTGCGCTTTCTGGTATGGGGATACGCTACCGCTGCAGCGATAAGGAGTTCGCGATGACAGACACACAGTCGTATGGATCACTGACTGTTGAAGAACAAACCTATAAATTACCGACCATTGTTCGTCCACATCGGTACCAACTCCGCCTCACTCCCGATCTGAGCACGTTTACATTTGTTGGGGAGGAAACGGTGGAGATCCAGGTACTAGAACCGACGACCGACGTCGTCGTGAACGCGGCGGAGTTACAAATTCATGCCGTAGCTGTGGTGACGCATGACGGACAGACTATCACAGGCCGCGTCACACTTGATGAGATCAACGAACGAGCTATCTTGACGTTTCCTGAAACACTCAATTCCGGACTGTACCAACTACGGCTCTCGTTCTCCGGCATTCTCAATGACAAGTTACACGGCTTTTATCGCAGTACGTATAAAGATGCCGACGGTCAGGACAAGATGTTAGCTTCCACACAGTTTGAATCTACGGATGCTCGCCGGGCATTTCCGTGCTGGGATGAACCCGCGCATAAAGCCGTCTTTCAAACGACGCTGATCATTCCAGAGCACCTCACCGCTCTTTCAAATACTGCCATTGTCCACGAAACTCCGCTGCCCGGTACTGGAACAAAAGAGGTGGTCTTTGCCGACACCATCAAAATGTCGACGTATCTTGTCGCCTTCCTTGTTGGCGAATTTGAAGGCACTGATCCCGTGTACATTGGTCAGACGCCGCTACGCGTGTGGGCCGTGCCCGGCAAGCGTCACTTGGCTCAATTTGCCCAAGAGGTTGGCGCTGCGTCTTTACAATTTTTCAGTGAGTATTACCACTATCCCTACCCTGGCGACAAACTTGACCTCATCGCTATTCCCGACTTTGCTGCTGGCGCGATGGAAAATCTGGGCGCGATCACGTTTCGCGAAACGGCGCTGTTAGTCGACGAACAAACTGCCGCCCGCCGCGAACTGGAAGGGGTGGCGAACGTGGTCTCCCATGAAAATGCTCACATGTGGTTTGGTGACCTTGTCACTATGCGCTGGTGGAACGGGTTGTGGTTGAACGAAGCGTTTGCCACATTTATGGCGACACTGGCAGTGGATCACTACAAACCAGAATGGCAGCGGTGGACCAGCTTTGCGGTGTCGCGGGCGAGCGCCATGTTGGTGGATGGTCTGCACAGTACCCGTCCCATCGAATTTCCCGTGCAGCGGCCCGAAGAAGCGGCGGGCATG
>JAYVFX010000224.1:0-3951 GCA_043772795.1 Deltaproteobacteria bacterium | reverse complement strand
CGGTAGCCCAATTCCCGTAAGACCTCCAGATTATGCTGACCAAGCAACGGCGCTGTTGTCTGCGGCACATCCGACGCAGAGAGTCGTACTGGGTTCCCCGCCGACAGGTACTTTCCTCGCACCGGATGCTCGACCTCAACAATCATATTCCGTGCCCGCAGATGCGGATCGTTCAACACTTCACCAGTATCCTGGCACGCACCACACGGCACGCCAGCGTCAGCCAGAATTTTCATCACTGCAAACTTTGAGCGTTGCGAGGTCCACGTTTCAATGAACGCGTTGACTTCAGTAACTCTTTCAAGACGCGCGTTGGCGCTATTGTAGCGGGTATCGCCGATCAAATCCTCGCGTCCGATTGCGCGTAGGAGTGGTTCCCACATCTGTTGTTGGGCAAAGATGAAGACGTAATCGTTCGGGCCACCAGGATGGCAGCGGTAGATCGTTCCCGGTACGCCTGGACCAAGTTGGTTGCCAGTGCGTTCGACCGGTTTGCCAAACCGTTGGTGATCACGCAGACTCACGCGCACCAAATTCATCACTGCCTCTTGCATGGCTACTTCGACTTGTTGTCCCTCACCCGTAGTGTGCCGTTGCATGAGTGCCGCGAGGATACCAATGACACAGTGCATCCCAGTGCCTGAATCGCCAATGCATGCCCAGGTAAATGTGGGTGGACCATCGGCGAATCCAGTAACGCTCATGGCTCCGCCCATCGCTTGGGCAATCGGTTCGTAACTCTTAAAATGACTGTGCGGTCCGTAACTGCCAAAGCCCTTAATACTGGCATACACAAGGCGTGGATTGAGTTGTTTAAGCGTCGGATACCCAAACCCCAAACGCTCAAGCACGCCAGGACCAAAATTCTCCAAGAGCACATCTGCTGTCTTGAGCAGCTTGCGAAAGACCTCTTTCCCGTGCGGACTTTTGAGATTAAGAGTCAGGCTGCGTTTATTACCATTGAAAGTTAGAAAGAACAGGCTGTCGGCGTCAGGCCGATCGCTGAGGCTCTGCCGCCCGATGTCGCCTTTGCCCGGTTCTTCAAGTTTAATCACATCAGCACCAAGCCACGCCAACATTTGCCCGCAGGATGGGCCAGCTTGATTGTTGGTGAAATCGACTACTCGGATGCCTGCTAATGCACTTCCCATCGCCTCCCCTCCTTGGGGTTAGGGGTTGGAAAAAAAGAGAATTACTTTCTTTCTATTGTTTGTCTTCTTCCCTTTTCCCCATTTCGCCTTTTCCCCGTTTCCCCTATTGCAGAACTTGTATGATCTCGTCTGATTTACACACCGTTGTCAGCGCCGCTAAAACTCCCCCAAGAATCACTCGATGTGCTTCTTCCGTAGTAGCAGCGCAACAATCGTCAGGAATGAAGATGTGATAGCCACGATCAGCACCGTCGCGGGCTGTACCTTCGACCACACCATCGGTGGCAATGCCAGTTAGTACCAGATGCGTGATTCCTTGCGCCTGCAGAATGCCTTCGAGCGGACTGGCATAAAAGGAACTCACACGGGTTTTGGTAATCACCCAATCCGAGGGGTCAGGAGTAAGATCAGCGTGGATTTCCGCGCCCCACGTTCCCTCTTGTAAAGCCTGCGCGTTTTTGATCGCGTGAAAGATGCGTACATTGCTGGGCATGTCGGCATAATCGGGTCGGTAGGTGTGACGAACGTGGATGATAGGAATCTTGGCTGCTCTACCAGCCCCCATGAGCTTCTTGATATTGCCGAGAATGTTTCGTTCTTTGATCGTGCGGGGCATCCCACCACCAGTGAGGGCACCACCGAATTTTCCTTGCTCATGAACAATGTCATTTTGGCAATCCATGACAAGGATCGCAACCTTTCCCTTGGGGAGTGTGGGAACACTCATGACCAACCTCCTTTTTTACAAATGGAATGAACAGGTAAGAAAATCAGGAACAAACACGAATACTGTATGTCAGGCGAGTCGCGAGTGTCAATGAAGCAAATTTTTGTCGTTCTTGCCCTATCAACAACAAACGGGACACTACAAGAGACAGCCTCTTAGAAAAGGTGACTCTGTCAAACATATTTGACAGGAGTATCGAGGTGATTCACACAGCGACAGTGCAGGTGTCAGGAAGGCACGCTATGAATGAGGACTGTCTTGGCTGAGAAGCTATCGTTGTCCGAGGGAAGAACCCAAGCTGACTATTGACATTGACTAGCCAACGGGACTAGGACGGCGAGAGATGGTAACGAGTCATGAGCCATGAGTAACGGGTAAATTGCACCATTGAATTATTCTCCCAATGGAACAATGAAGCAGTGGCAAACTGAACCAATCGACTCACGACTCAACACTCGGCACTGAAAAAGGAGGTCCCGATGGCGGTAGCATCCCCAGCGGCGGTGGCAATCCAGGTACAGCGATGGCCGCAGCGTCTCACTGTGGTCACCCTCTTGTGCCTCAGTGTCATGATCCTCTACATGGACCGAGTCAACATCTCGGTCGTCGCGCCGGTGCTCATGAAGGAGTTTGGCTGGGACCCGGCGGTGATGGGCACAGTACTCTCGGCCTTCTTTGTTGGTTATTTCGTCACGCAAATCCCCGGCGGCTGGTTATCTGATCGCTGGGGCACCAAAGGCATTCTCGGCGGTGCGGTAGCCTGGTGGTCGCTGATCACGATGCTCACGCCATTTGCCACTATCACTTCAACGATGATTGCCGTTCGCATCGCACTTGGTCTTGGTGAAGGTATGAGCCCCCCGTGCCTCTATACCACCATGGCGCGCTGGGTTCCTGCGAGCGAACGCTCACGTGTCGGTGCAGTACTAGCGAGTGGCATGTACATTGGCCTTGCCATTGCCTTTCCCACAACTGTGTGGATCATGACGCACCTAGGATGGCCGTGGGTATTCTACCTCTTTGGCGCGCTAGGTTTGGTGTGGAGTGTTCTCTGGTACCTCTTCGTCACGAGCAATCCAGAAGACCATCCGCACATCTCACAGGAAGAGCTGGAATACATTCTTGAGGGGCAACACGTAACTCCCAAGGCGGAGGTGATTCCTTGGAGTCGGATTCTGCACGAACGTGCCTTCTGGGCACTGCTCTGTGCGCATTTTTGTACCAACTGGACGTGGTACACCTTTCTGACTTGGTTGCCGGTGTACTTGGTCCAAGCGCGCGGCTTCTCACTGCAAGAGATGGGGTTCTACGCAACGTTTCCGTACATTGCCATGGTGTTCTTCGGTAATGGATCGGCGTGGGTCGCCGACGGCATGATCCGACGTGGGACGAGTATCACGTTCGTACGCAAACTATGGCAGACGGTGGCTTTTGTTGGCGCTGCGATATGTTTATTCCTGCTGGTTCACGCCGCGTCGCCTGCACTTGCCGTACTCTGTATTACGTGCGGACTTGGGCTCCTGGCGTGCTTTTCTCCTGGCATGGGAATCAACCATCTCGACATCGGACCGAAGTACGCAGGGGCGTTAGTCGGCATGACCAACACCGCCGCTACCATCCCTGGCATTCTCGCGCCGATTATCACCGGCTTTATCGTCAAATGGACTGGCGATTGGAACATGGTCTTTTATCTGGCGATCGGGGTAATGTTGGTCGGCACGGTGATTTGGGATTTGTTTGCAACTGGCGAGAAGCGATTCGAGTAAACTGATCAATGCAGAATGATGAACGATGAACGTCGAAGACAAGAACAGAAGAGAGAAAACAGAGGGAGCAGAAAGAGAGCGCCTTTCCTATATTGAGGCTCTTTCGTAGGCGCTTTCTACCTCTTCATTCATTCTTTCCCTAATTCAGCATTCATCATTCCTTGGTTTCCGCTAGAGGTTACGCCCGTGCAGGTGAGCGTGTGTCGCCTGCTCAGCAGCATTCACAAGTGCTTTTTTCCTCGCATCGGTCATATCGAATTCCATCGTCCCATAGGTCTTCGCCGGCAATGAGCAGACCAGCGTGGCA
>JAYVFX010000223.1:0-14276 GCA_043772795.1 Deltaproteobacteria bacterium | reverse complement strand
CAACTTCCTCTAGAACGAAGTCGACACGAGCGTCATAGAGTTCCTCGACTTTCTTCCCATCCACTTCTTTGGTGACCTTCTTAGCCAGATCCCAACTGTTGGGATAGAAATGAATGATAATGGTGTTAGTGAGAATTTCGTCTGATTCTCCGCGAATATCACTGACAGTGGCTGGCGCAAGTTTGATCTGATACTCGTCCTTCTGCGAAGCGTACTTTGGTTCCTTCCCCAGCTTATCAATGATGGAGAAATCCATCACTTGATCGAACGGCACGGGTTGATGGGTGATCGCACGAATCCGACGGTAGAGGTAATACGCTTGGTTCCAGATCCGCTCAAAATTGGTGGGGTTGTTTTGATTGAGGAAGAACTGGTGGTTCTCGCCCCAGTTGGTGTTGTGGGCATCGCCGAGCATATTCAACGCTTCGGCCGCTGGGATGTTGTACCCTCGTGCCATCAGTTCAGCGAGGTGCTTCTTTGCGTCTTCGCTCTTCAACTCCTGCATCGCATCGAAGATGCCGCGTACCAGTCCTTCGACAATGCCCGGATTATCTTTGGCGAAGTCGGCGCGGGCGAACCATACATCGGCAATCAGTTTGTTCGCGGTCGAGGTATTCACTAACATGCGATTGCCACGAATCTTTTCCAAGTTGTAGATGTCCGGCGCCCATGAGACTGCGCCAGCAATGTCCTTCTGCGCATTAAACGCGGCGGCCGCCTGAAAGGCATCATCAGTGAACACCATCTGGACTTCCGCTGGTTGCACGCCGCCTGAGACTAGCATGTTGAGGGCGAAGTAATGCGACGGGGAGTTTTGCGCCAAGACCAGCTTTTTCCCGCGCAGGTCAGCCACGGTTTTGATGTTCTCGCGGACGACAATCCCATCGCCACCGCTTGACCAGTCGATCTGCTGATAGATACGTGGCATGACACGGCTGTCTCGTGGCTTGCCGGTTGAATCGACAAAGCCTTCCATGAATAACGGCACCATATCGAGTGTGGCCCAGCCGATGTGGACCTCACCGACGGCATAGGCATCGCGCATGGTGACTGGATTATCAATCAGTACCAACTCGACCTTGAACTCTTTTCCGTCCGCTGTTTTCCACACTTTACCTGGCTTAAAGCCATTGTTGGCGAGAATAATTGGACCCCACCCCGCCCACACATTCAGCGCAAAGCGGACGGTGTTATCGGCGAGCGGTTTGTATCCCGCAAGCCCTTTGACTTCGGGCAACCGTTCGCTGGGATGAAAACTGTATTCTTTGACGGTGGTGATGCTAGCCGCATCGGCAGCTTCTCCGCCGGTGTCGCCAGGAGGTGCAGGTATCGGAGTAACACCGGGAGTGACTTTAGGGCCTGCCGTGCCAGGGCTGGCTGGTTGATTCTCCTGCGTCCCCCGTGGTGCCAACAGGTCACTGCGGTTCATAGCGAAATAGACAAGTCCGCCGACGACCAATAAGAGGGTAATATAAAATGGTGCTTTTGGTCCGCCACCCATAGGTGTCTCTCCTGTTATAGGCTTTGTTGTGAGTGAGAGCCTATCCGCATAGCCTAGCCCCCCGGTACTGTCATTCTGAGCGCAGCGAAGAATCTCGCATTAAATGCTGAAGAGAGATGTTTCGCGGAGTTTATCCTGAGCATAGTCGAAGGGCTCAACATGACACAGTGGCAACCGTTATTCGGATAGGTTCTTAGACGACCTTTTTTATCCTTGAAAAACAGCCTTTGGGCGCGATTGCTCCATGGCATATAACATCTGCATGATGGCATACGCTGTCAATTCACATAGCAATTGCGTGACCGTCGCGTGCAAGGCATCGTCGAGTTGTGGAGCGATTTCTTTCAAAAGGTTGACGACCCGCTGTTCCTGGCCTGTCACTTCGTTTTCATCGACGCGACCGTCGGCCATTGCTGAGATAAATGATTCGAGCTGACGGGCATAATCGTCAATCAGTGGTGTTTGTGTGAGCTCATCAACCCAGCTCGGGCGATTCGGCGAGATGGTGCGTTTTCGTGCTGTTGCCTTTTTTGCTGCCATATCCTCTCCTTGTTTCTGGGACGTTTCACTGCTCGTTCAATAGCTGACGGATAGCGACGAAACGTTCCTGCATTTGTGTGCGGCCACCAGGCTGTGCAACTTTGGCACGGAGATCAGGTGGAAGAAAATTGAGTTGGGTGCATTCCAGCACCGCTGCAAGTTCTTGCAGTTCTTTCTCTAGTCCTTGTGCTGAAGGAATGAAATCACGCACTGCTTCGTCAAGATCGGCTTTCTGTAGATCGGTACGTCCAGTTGCGAGGACACGTCGTTTCGCACCTAAGACGATGCTCTCAATATCAGCACCGCTGAGGTGGCGATCGACGCTGATAGCAGGAAGATCCTCTGTCGCGAGCTTCACTTTATTTTTCCGGGCCATGACCACAAACATCTCGCGAATTTCTGCTTCGTCTTGCGGGTAAAACATCGGGATGTGGACCTCAGCTCGGCCCTGCCGCTTGATGTCGATCGGTAGGAGATCCGGTCGCGAAGTGAGTAGCATCCACACAATTTTGCCGCGATAACGGGTGTCGCCCATCTGACTGGCGATCATGGAGAACACGCGACTCGACGTACCAGAATCACCTTCACTCTGACGATTACCCAGGGCGGCATCGGCTTCGTCAATCAGCACGACGACTGGACCAAGCGAGCGCAGTACGGTTAAGACTTGTTCGAGGTTGCCTTCCGTCTCACCGACGTATTTCGAGCGAAAATTCCGTAACTTGACACAGGGGATACCGATCGACCCTGCGTAACATTCAGCAAGAAACGATTTTCCGGTACCGACGGGACCACACAACAAATACCCCATCGGAGCAGCATCAAGTTGTCCACTGGCAATCAGCGCTGCGTCCTCGCGTAAGCGATCTTTGGCGGCCTGTTGGCCGACTACCAAGTCAAGCGTATGGGACGGTTCGATAAACTCCAACAGGTTTTGGCACTGGCGTTCAATAAGGGTTTTTTTCAGTTCGCCGAACTGCCGATCATCGACCCGGCGATCCGAATGTTTCGCCTGGGAGAGCAGTACATTCAAATTGACCAAACTCAGACCGTTCGCTCGGTCCGCGAGTTGTTCCGGAGTGAAATCGGTCAAGTGGGAAAAATTTTGCGTACGGCCAATCCAGCGCGAGAACTGTTCCCGTTCCGTTTTTCCCGGTAAGGGAATTTCGATAGTCGAGACGTGAGGATTTTGTACCAAGCGCGAGTTGATCTCTGAGAGTTTTTCCGTGATGAGACAAAAAGCAATGTTGACCCGTTTGATGTAAGGGTTTTGTGCCCATCCCAGAAAACGGACTAAATTGGTTCCGGGACCACGACCTAACAAACTGAGATCGCCAGCAGGAACTAAATGTGACGCATACTCAAAGAGCAGGCCGACGCTTTTCCGTTGCGCCGCGTCGGACTCTAGAAGGTTCCGTTCGAGGAATCGATCCAATAGTAATAGGACATTCTCAGGATCGCGGGGCCAAGATCCCGGTTCCCCAAGCCGAGTGGTAAGAGTCTGGGCCATCGTTTGCTGACGTTTGCTATTGCCGCCAGCGAACGGACGTAACCCACGCCCCAGGTCATAATGTACGACGAGATCCCAGGCGCCAAACACCTGGGTCGCGAGAAACTCACTCAGCGTGGTGTAGGCATCTTCCTCTTCTGGCGTAGTCGCCGGACAGCAGACCAAGTCATGAATGTTACCGTGTACGACAAAGACACAGGTGGTGCCAGAGAAATACAGATCCGCGAGTTCACGCGCCCAACTTGGATACCAGGACGGTAAGGTAGAAGGGCGAGTAGCTCGTTGGGGAGACAATTGTTCTGTCGTAGGGGAGGATGCCACACGCAGCCCTTCCTAACTCTGCTTGAGTGTTTCGGCTTGGGCTGGGCCCAGTTCTTTCTGAGCGGCAGCTACGCCTGCGCTTTCAGGTGTGACCATGCCCATTTGCACCTCGAATTCACGTAGCGCCTGGTCAGCCAGGTTTTTCTCGACTGCTTGTTCGCGTTTGATGTCAGTCACGCCCTCACTAGAGAGATCGGCGGCGACGCGCGACTTGGCACGGCTCAGGTTGATCTTGTCATGAATGACCTGTTCGATTTGCCCGAAATCGGTGGTGACATCGAAGTTAAACGTGTTTGCCAACTCAGCCATCTCGGCCTCGGCGCGACTCATCTTCAACTCAGCATCATACTTGGTAATCTTGTCGCGAATGTCGGAGAGCTTCTTCCCAGCGTGCTTAATTTTGGTGAGGTTATTTTCGTAGGCTTCTTCATGCATCTTCAGATTATTTTCATTCTCGGCAAGCTGGCCTTTAGCTTTTTGCAAGTCTAAAGCGAACTTTGCCGCGGTTTCACGGTCGCCCGCCTGTAAATAGGCTTTGATCCGCGCCTCGAGGGAAGAGACCTGGGTTTTATCGTTGGCGACCCGGCGCATGACCTGTTCTACCAAGGCGCGGTATTGAGCCAGACCTTCCCGGCCACCTTTAAGTTCCTCGACCGCTTGATCGTATTCATACTGCATTTGCGCAATCGGGTCCGAAGCCCAAAAGAAGTTGGCGAGTTTATTGAGTCGTGCTTGAAGAGTCACCCACAGTTTGCCAAAGATCATGTTTGCCTCCACTTTTTCTGACGGATGCTACCACCCTATCCACTATATACTGTTCCTGAAAGCTGGCCACGAGTCTAGCACAGTCGGGCGATCTCAGCATGGCTTGTCAAGCATTGACAGTACCTCGTGCGGGCAACCTCAACGAAAGTGTAAAGCTGCGGACAGAAAATACGGTTAAATTTCTCTTCCTTCGGCCCGATAATCTGACTCAGGGGCATTACACGAAAACTCGCTATTCTCTGAGGCCATGCGCAGGGCCAATACCCTAGCGTTACGCAGGATGTGACAGCAAAAGAATGTAGTGGAAAATTCTATGAAACCCATCAATGACCGACTCTCCACTGGGGCCAAGTATACGTTGACAGGTGTGCTCTTTGGCTGTTGTTTTCCCCTCGTGGCGACGATCCTCGATTGCCTGGTCCAAGGTCGATCGTTAATGCTTACCGACATCATCTCGGTGCAACGCGTGCAACCGCTCCACTGGATCATTGATACGGCACCGCTCGTTCTGGGGATTTTTGCGGCGTTTAGCGGGAGGCGGGCAGAGGTTGCTCAACATTACCAACCCTTCTTTTCGCTTTCGCTCGATATGATGTGTATCGCTGGATTTGACGGCACCTTCAAGCAGGTGAACCCTGTTGTGGAAAAGGTATTGGGATATCGACCCGAGGAGATGATCGGTCGCCCGTTTCTCGATTTTACTCACCCCGAGGATCACGCTGCAACCATCGAAGCGACGAAAAATCTCGCCAAGGGCAACAATGAGATCGGCTTTGAGAACCGTTACCGCTGCAAAGACGGTTCCTATTGCTGGTTCCTGTGGCGAGTGAGATCGGTTCCTGAACGGGAGAGAACCTACGCGATCGCTATTGATGTGACCGAGCAGAAACAGATGGAGGAAAAGTTTCACCGACAAATTGCTGAGATCAGTGGTGGGGTTCAGACGCTTGGTATGTCCGTCAACCAGATCGTTGGCTCAATGGCCCAAGTATTGGCCGCAACGTCAGAAACAGCGACCACTGTGGCTCAGACCGCAACAACGATTGAGGAAGTGAAACAAACGGCCTATGTGTCAAGCCAAAAGGCGAAGGAAATCTCCAGCAAAGCTCGGCAGGCGGTGCAGGTTGCGCAGGCTGGCGAGCAGGTGGTAGAACAATCTCGTGCAGGGTTGACTCGTGCTCGTGAGCAGATTCGCTCGATTGCTGACAGCGTACTACAACTCGGCGAGCAAACCCAAGCCATCAGCGAAATTATTACCTCAGTAAACGAGTTAGCTGAGCAATCGAATTTGCTGGCAGTGAATGCAGCTATCGAAGCTGCGAGCGCTGGTGAACACGGCAAGGGGTTTGCCGTCGTTGCGCGCGAGGTAAAACGGCTCGCCGAGCAATCGAAACAGGCAACCTCAGAGGTGCGCTTGTTGCTGAGCGAGATTAAGAAGGCGAGTACTGCCGCAGTATTGGTTACCGAGCAAGGAGCCAAGGCTATTGAGATAGGGGTACAACAGTCTCTTGAAGCCGGAGAATCGATTCGAGTACTGAGCCGGGGGATTACTGAAGCTTCCTATGCAGTGACGCAGATTGCGGTTTCGAGCCAACAACAGCTGATAGGGATTGATCAGGTCGCAACGGCGATCTCCAGTATCCGCACTGCCAGTGTGCAAAATACCTTTGGTATCAAACAAGTCGAGGAAGCCGTGCGAAAGCTACAACACGTAGGAAAGTCGTTACAACAATTGGTAGAGGAGTCTACGCCCAACCGAACCACATAAGGTTGGTACCGCCTCTGCCCGAAGCTCCAGAAAGTAGGGTGGGCAAAAGCGGAGCGTTGCCCACCGCCCCGTTACTTACGCCCTTGTTTCCAGGTCCGATCGGAAAATAAGAGTCCACCACCTGAGTTACTCCTCGCCTCTTTCCCCAACACGCGCGGCAAGAGTTTCCCATTGCCAGTATCAATCTCCCGTTCGAGGAACATTTTGTGAGTCACACATGTTGTGGTTCGTTGAATGAAGCCACAATAAAGGAGTACGAGTTTTCCAGCCATCGAAAACAAAGTTGGTCTCGTTGGCGATGACTTGACAAGGCACCGTCCGTTGGGACGATGGCAACAGTGACAAAAATAGAAAACATGGTGTCCAAGATTGGGAGATTGAAGAGGCGTTGCTTGATGCGAAAGGCCGCCGGATTGACAGAATGATAATCAATGGAGAGGAGCGGTATCTGAAGAGAAGGTATAACCGCAAATGAAACACACAGCAAAGAAGTATTGTGCTGACCAACGAATTGTCGTTCACTCACGCACCGAGATTCCCACCTCCTTCGCCTCTGAGGAGGAAGAACGTGAATGGTGGGCGACGCATGAGCTGGCTGATGATTTGTTGCCTGACCAAAAGGAAATTGATTGTTTGACTGGTCAGCACTATGTCCTGATCCGCCGTCTCCAGACGAGAGATTCAGAAGTGCGTCGCCACCACAGTATGGCGACTCACCATTTGTTTCTCGGACGGCCACTCCGCCCCCGCGATGCATCCGTCTGTCCTCTTGACATCGGCGGCCTGATAGGTGGTTAGATGACGCTTACCGGCCTCTCTCCGATAACTCGTCTAACAGCGCCTTAGCGTCTTGCAAGTCTTTCGTGTCGAACCCTTCAGTGAACCACCCGTAGATCTCGGCTAACATTTGGTGAGCGTCTTTCGTCTTGCCCTGTTGTTGCCACAACCGACTCAAGCTCATCGCTGCGCGCAGCTCCAGCGACTTGGCCTGCTGCCGCTGAGCAATCTCAATCGCTTTGTAGAAGCACTCCTCTGGAGACGAAGGGGCGACTGGGAGATCGGGCGAGGGGGCGACATTGGCCTTTTCACCCTTTTGCCCTTTCGCCTTTGCGCCCGCTCGGAGCGCTAGCTCCCCGTAGATCCGATACAACTCCGCCTCGTAGAACCGTTCCTCGGTTCGGTCCACAAAGGCCAACGCCTCGGCCACGGTCGCCAGCCCTTCTTCGACCTGCCCGTCTTTCAGATACGCTTCGGCCAGCAAGCCGAGAAAAAACGACTGGAGTACTTCAAACCCAGTGTCTCGCATCGCCGCTATCCCCCAGCGCATCTGATCAATCCCGGCGGCGGCGTGCCCGTGCTCCGCCACGGCCCGCCCACGAGAGATCGTGCAGATCGCAACGAACAACGGGAATCCGTGCTCGGTCGCAAGGGCAAGCCCTGCTTCCGCCTGCTCCAGTGCCTGGTCCCATTCCCGGCGGTAGTGATGCACCCAAGCTGCCGAATTGAGGGCATAGGTGAGACTAAAGAGATGCGCGAGCCCGCGGGCGAGAGTCACGCTTGCCTGGCTCTGTCGCAACGCTTGCTCGGGATAGCCAAGCAACCACAGCGCCAATGCCTCATAGCAGAGCGAACTCATGGCCGGATCGTGGCCATATTCGATGGCCAGGGAACTATGCTGCTGTGCGTCGTAGTGCGCCACACTCTGCTTACAGTGCCTGCGGGCAGCTTCGAGCTCTCCCATATGGAATAACGTGGCCCCCAACGTATAATGCGCCTCCACCAGGAAAGCAGGATCGTGTTCCCTTTCCGCGATGTGCAGCAGTTCTTCTCCCAGCTTGAGTGCGGTCTGGAGGTCCGCCCGCACGAGCTGAAACCCCCACACGCCGTACAACACGGGAAAGTGGTGCGCTGTCTCTCCTAGCTGCTGGCAGAGTGCCGCGGCTCGCGTATAGGCAGCGCCGGTCTCTTGTGCCGCATAGCCCTTGGTGGCCATCAACACGGGACCCAAGGTTGCCTGGATGGCCAGTTCGTGCTGCGTGCGCTCGGGGGTCTCGGGCAGCGTCTCGATCAAGGTGAGCCCGCGGTGGAGGTGAGTGACCGCTTCCACGTTGGCCGAACGTTGGGCGGCGCGGCGTCCCGCTTGCTGCCAGTAGGGAATAGCCTGTTCAATCAGCCCCGCTTCGGTGTAGTGATGCGCCACTACTTCGGGCTGCGTCTCGACGAGGTCGGGGAAGTGGTGCACGAACAGATGAGCAATCTGCTGATGGTAATGCTGGCGGGTGCTCTTCAGTAACGACGCATACGCCACGTCTTGGATCAAGGCATGCTTGAAGGTGTACCGGGCGCGAGGTGGGCGCCCCCGCTGATAGAGCAACTCTGCTTCCACCAACTGCGCGAGCCGCTCCTGGAGCGTGGCATCGTCCAGCGGCGTCACGGCCTTGAGCGTGGCATAAGCACACTCCCGCCCCAGCACCGCGCCCAACTGCGCCACCTCTTTGCTCACTGGGTGCCGATCCAGCCGCGCCATCAGCGAATCTTGCAAGGTGGAAGGAATGGCGAGAGTGGACAAGGGTCCCAGCAGCTCGTAGTGCCCATTCACTTGCCGTAAGACGTTGGACTCCAGCACGGTCTTGGTCAGCTCCTCGACAAATAACGGCACCCCATCGGTCTTGCTGACCACGTGCTGCATGACCTCGGCGGGCAGCACCGTGCCGCCAGCGAGATGCGTCACCAGCGCTTCCACCTGGAGCCGCTCTAAACGATTCAAAGTGAGCGGGGTGATATGCGACCGCAGCGGCCACGGGGGGTGAAACTCGGGGCGATAGGTCAGGAGGTTCAGCATGCGCACCGTAGGCGCTTGCTCAATGACCAGCCCGAGCACCTCCAGCGTGGAGGGATCGGCCCAGTGTACGTCTTCCCACGTCACCTGCACCGGCTGTCGTTCGGCCTCTTCGACCAGCCAGGCCACGAGCAGGTCGTGGGTCTGCTGGCGTTGCCGCTGCGGACTGAGGTTGAGCGGCGGATATTGCTCTGCTGGCACAGGCAGCGAGAGCAACGTGGCAAACAGCGGCACGGCCTCTGCGACCGGCAGACGGGACGCCTGCACGAGCTGCTCCAGCTTGTCGAGTTTGGTAGCGGGCGATTCCTCCTGCTGCCAGCGCAACAGCCGCTGCAAATGCTCAATGATCGGGTACAAGGCGCTGTGCTGATGATACGGCGAGCAGCGAAAGGTGATGCTGGCGGCGCCGGAGCGTTTCACCTCGCTGCGGCTCATCTCCACCAGACTCGATTTGCCAATACCCGCTTCGCCACTGAGTAAGACGACTTGCCCCATGCCTTCCTTGCTCTGCTCCCAGCGCCGATGCAACAATCCGATTTCTTCGTCACGCCCGACCAGAAAGAGCGCCCGTGCAGAGGCAATGTCCTCGTCGTCCGGCTGCGCCTCGCGGAGCCCCAGCACGCGCGAGAGCACCATCGGCTCGGCAATGCCTTTGAGCTCATGGGCGCCCAGGTCTTCCAGCGCAAACGTGTTGCGCGTCAGCCGCACCGTGGCCGCACTCAGCACCAGCGTATCGGGCGCGGCCAGCCCTTGCAGGCGGGCGGCAATGTTGGGCGTCTCCCCCAACGCCAAGTTCTCGCGCTTCTCTCCGCCACCGATCTCACCCACCACGACTAGCCCCGTGTGAATGCCGATGCGGAGTTGGATAGGATGCGGGAGGCGGGCTTTGATAGCAGACGGCAGCCCGGCATTGAGGGGCTGGAGGCCGGCCAGGATCTCTAATCCGGTCCGCACCGCGCGCTGGGCATCGTCTTCATGGGCCGCGGGATAGCCGAAGTACACTAACAGCCCATCGCCCAGGTGCTGGGCTGTGTACCCTCCATAGCGACTGATCACCCCCGCGCACGTCTGATGGTAGGCGTGCACGACTTCCCGGAGATCTTCGGGGTCGAGGAGCGTGGAGAGCGTGGTCGAATCGACCAGGTCACAGAACATCACGGTCAGCTGACGGCGTTCGCCTTCGGCGCGTGAAGCAGGGAGCAGGGAGCGGGGAGCAACACTGGACAGTTGGGTGTTGTCTCTTTCCTCTTCTTCGTGCTTTGCTCCCTGCTCTTCGCTCCCTGCTCTTCGCTCTTTGCCCACCCAGACCAGCACGTCCCCGGCTTCATCCGCCGCCACACCTTCGGCGCGGATGAGTTCTGCTTTCAGATCTTCCAGATACTCATCATCCAACTCGAAGCGCCGTTTCAGCGCGCGGTACGCGACACGGCCTTTGCTCTGTAACAGCGCACGGACTTGGTCCAGCACTTCATCGAAGCTCATGGTCAGTTTCCCTTATGATCTGCCATCCTGTTCCCGGTCAGTTTTTCGGACAGGCAGTGGTTGCTGTCAGCTAACTTGTGAGTTTACTGCCACCTAACAGGCAGTATATCCCGATAGCGACAGTTCCCACCAACCAATAAAATTTCCCGCAGTATCCACGAGTCTCATTCATTTTGTCAAGCCTTCCTTTTCCTGCAAAGGCTGCCAGTTTAGCCGTATATCCCGATACCAGCCCGCGGGATATCACAACCTGTCGCTCGTAGCGGGATATCCCAATATCAGCCCGCAACCTTTCAATCATGCGCCTGAACATCGGTGGCTGATGTATGGTGCGGCAACCGTTCCGCTGGCATCTTGCGAAACAACCGTCGTCCCGCCAATACATTTTGCCAGAGTTCCTCGGGAGAGTGCGCGCCAGGATAGACACAGGCCATGCCAATGATGGCGATGGAAGGTGCAGGGGAGTGTGTAGTTGATGTCGTCATAAGCCTATACCGAAACTCTTTGGCTTCTTATCCCTTGTGTGTGACTACAATATAGCCTACATTGAAGGGTGTCACGACGACTTGTCTTTTCCCCGGCAGCACTGCGGCAGTACAAAAAACTGCCCGCTCGTGCGCGCGCGCTATTAAAGTCGACGATTGCCCAGTGCTTGCTCCAGGAAGATCCCACCCTGGAAGACCGTAACCGGTTTCGTTTGCACCGTGCCTCGGTGTATGCCGATTACGAACTGCGAGTGGATGTGTGGCGCGTATTCTACCGCGTGCAAGTGCAGCGAGTGGTTGTGGAACTGATCGGGCGCAAAGACGGCAATCGCGTAATCATCGAAGGCCAGGAGTTTGAGCTATGAGAATCGAGAATTTGCGGGAAGTCAAAAGCAAGCTCAGTCAGATTGTCAACGAATTGCCCGAAGAACACTCGGTGGTGATCACTAAGAATGGGAAACCGTGTGCGGTACTATTACCAGTGAGTGAGGAGACCGATTTAGAAAGTTTCCTGCTCGCCCACAATCCGAAGTTTTGGCAGCTCTTTGACCAAGCGCATGCCGAAGGAGAAGAGCAAGGCTTTACTGACTTTGAGGACGTACCAGATTAAGCATGAAAGCCAGCGAACTCGCCTTACGCCCACGTTTCTAAATCCGACCGGAAAATGCGCACCCGCTGGAGAATTCCCTCACGCTGTACATTGAACCAGACCATCACTCCTGCAAGAAGTGCTGCAAGTGTTAACAGGATCACGGCTTGGCTTAATCGCTGTTCAGGGAAAAGCATGACGAGTTGCCAACCGATGTTACACACCAGACTGGCGACGCCTGTATAGAGGAATGCGCGAACACGAAAGGCAATCCCAAGGAAGACACCAGCCAAACTGAGGGCCAGCGCTACAATAAAGACTCCCACTCCTTGGTGAAAGAACACATCTGAAGTTACGCTAACATACAAAGCTGTCGTTGCCGTTAAACGAATCGTGTTCAACACCTGCAGTGAGAGTTCGTGACGGTGCAGATGTCCGAGAAGAAGGACGCTCAAGGCAACCGGTGTCACATAAAGTTGGACAACGTTATAATGTTCCGCCCACACTGGAATCCACAGGTACAGCGCGGCATTGAACGCCGCGAGCGCAAGGTAGAGAGGTAGTGGCCGCTCGGTTTCACGATACGTGAGAAGGTACAGTGCACTCGCGGCAACGAAAGCAGCACCTGCATGAGCGGAGGCGAGTTGAAATGGAATCGTAGCAAAGAGGAGTAGCGGCATCACCATCACGACATGGAGAATCGCGTCTCGTCGCACGAAATGATAGAATGCGAACAAGGCGTAGGTTGCGACCATCAGGGCCGTTGTATCCCACGCTGATGCCGGAGCGAGACCGACGAGAACGAGGCGAATATAAAACCCAACCACTCCTGCAAAAACTGTAACACCATAAGTCCATTGAGCACCTTGTGAGAGCCACGCCTGTCGTGCTCCCAACGCAAGCAACAATCCTGCGGCACCAAGAGCAGCGAACACATCACCGCGTCCACTGAGCCACTGCGGAGGATTCCCCGAAGCCAGTGCGGTAAAAAGAGAAAATGCGTGTGCGAACCATTCAGCAGTAGACACGCACGTGGTGACCTGCCATGCCTGCGACAACAGCGATGCGACCATTGCTTGTGAATCGAGCGAGGGTTGTGTCGTCTCCTCCAGAGCTTGGCTCGCTCTCGGTTGCAGCTTCTGACTCGTCCACAGGAGAAACCACGAGATCACTGCGAGCTGTAGCGAATACCACGGCCATAACAGCGGAATCTGCGCGAATGGTATCCACAGTAATGGCCAGTCGTGCAGAATGACCAAGATCATAGCACCGGCAGCTAGAAGCCAACGCCGTTGCTGTCGTTGCCACCCAAGAACGGCAGCGGTGTCGATCAACACGAGTAGTGCAAGGAGTTGCTCATTGAGCGGAGTCGGAAGCAACACCAATGCAGTTATCGCGGCGACAAGACTCGGCTCGGCCCATTGTGCCAGTATGTGCCGCAGGGGTTCGATCCGTTCGCTTCCCCATTGGCGTTTCTCCCAGAGGAAATGTCCGGCACACAATGCCGCGCTCCACAATGCGATAAAGAACGGGAAGTGGAAGACTGCGGAAACATACCCGAGCCAGGCGACGAGGGCTGTACAACTAAGTGCGGCAAACAAGGCGTGACCTTCCCATGCCTGTCCATGCCGCCACCACAGGTGAAAGAAGGAAAACGTCAGCATTCCGATGAAAACGAGCAACTCAAGCCACTGTACGTCACCCGCGGGAAACAAGCTGTCTAGATTGTTACTGCAAAGGAGTAATACGAAGTGGCCGAGGCGCACGAGAAAAAGCCCTGCGGGCAAGAGTAAGAACGGGTGCGGGAGATTGTGCCTTTGCCAACCTAAACGTTTCGCCAGTGCCTCTTCGTGCGAGTGCCACCACGGAACGACGAGCAGCAACAGATTGAGCCACAGTAGCTCACCGATAGGCGGACTGATGGGAAGGAGAATCAAGGGTGAGGCTCCTGCTAAGAAGGGCGGATCGGCCCACCAGACAGAGGTGAGAGTGGTACCAACTCTGGTTAGAAGAAACACTGCGATCCACGAGAATCCCCCCCAACTGTTGTTGCGCAACATGAGGAAGCAGTACAGGGACCCTACTAGCAAATAGCCTGCATGTTGTAGGAGTTCGATCTGGTGAGGCGGTGACGTCGTGTACGGTTGATGAGTAGTGGAGAACGAGAAAGCGAGACAGAGGCCTACTATAAGCACGCCAAACCACGGCCAGGTGTCAGGTGCGACTGTCCACTGTGGATGTTGCGCATTCCAACGTGGCAATGCGAAGTTTGCTCCGGCCCAGAGCGTGAACCCCCAGAGTAAAGCAACTGCGTTGACCTGATGCGTGAGTCCCACAAGGGCAAGCACGCTGATGAGGAACGCACTGCTTAGCAGCGGAAGAGCGAATCCACGGATCGTGCTAGCTTCTGCCAGCGGTTGTACAAGGGGAAAGAGACCGACCGTAAGGGCGAGCCACGCCAGTGATACCCAGAGGT
>JAYVFX010000222.1:0-8918 GCA_043772795.1 Deltaproteobacteria bacterium | reverse complement strand
CTACGTGAACGCTTACTCACGCTCAATGTCACGTCTTCGGCTGAAGCAACGGCACTAGCGAAGCAAGGACAGCAAGCGACCTATCTCGCGCTTGCTTGGGCTCCGTTTTCCGCTTTCATTCGTGTCTATTTTCGCCAGGGAGGATGGCGTCACGGAATTTCCGGCCTCATTGCTGCGCTCTTTGCCGCCTACGGAGTCTTCATCCGTTATGCCAAACTGTGGGAACAACAGAATGTGAAGACTACCGTTCCACCACCACCGCAACCCTGACATGGCCACCGTGACTCTTCCCGCAGGGTTCGTTGAACAACGCAGAGGCAAAACGCTCTGGTGGCTCAAAGCAGGCTGGGAAGATCGGCTGCTCGCAATGATTCCGCCTCACGTTCAAGAGCCAGTACAACAATCCGCATTCTGCAATCCCCAATCTGCAATCCCCAATCCGCAATCCCCAATCCGCATTCGGGCAGGCCGCGGTTCAGTCCAACGTATTGAGACAGGCTCTCACGGGGTGATCATCGTTCGCCCCTATCGACGTGGCGGCTTCGTTCGTCACTTTATTCACGACCTCTATTGGGATCGTCCGCTACGCCCTTTTGTTGAGTTGTGCTGTACGGAAGAAGCATGGCGGCGTGGAGTGCCAACTGTCGAAGTGTTGGGAGCACGAGTCGAGTGGACAATGGGACCACTGTATCGCGGGCTTTTGGTGACACGCGAGGCAACAGGATTTCACAATCTGTGGTCCTGGCTACAAACCGCGCCCGCTGCCGACCATCGTCGGGCAATTCTTAGAGTCGTTGCGCAGGCAGTCGCCACCATGCATCAGGCTGGTATCGCTCATGCAGATCTGAATCCGACGAACATCTTGGTCTACCCTAACAGTGATCCTCCACAAGCATTGATAATCGACTTCGACCGCGCCCGCCTCTTTTCTGGACCGGTTCCTCCTCACCTACGGGAATCCAACCTCCGTCGGTTTCAGCGTTTTTTCGCCAACTATGATGTTCTCGCAAAGTGGCTGCCACCTGCCGAATTTGAGCATTTTCTGCAAGAGTCCCGTACCACCCTGCCGTTGAAAAAGTAACCAGAAACCGATACCGAGACGAAAATGTTACAGCAGTCACCTGCACGAGAGGACCCTCGCCTGGCTTCAGTATTACCCGCTGTTACGCCGCAACGCATCTTGATCATCTTACTGGGTGCGATCGGCGATGTTACCCGCGCCCTCCCCTTGCTTACTCGCCTCTGTCGAGCCTACCCGCAGGCTCATATCGCTTGGGCAGTCGAACCCGCCGCCGCTGCGTTACTTGATTATCATCTTGCCCTTGATGAGGTCTTGCTCTACCAACGCAGCCGTGGTTTCCGGACATTTCTTCCGTTTCTGCGCTCTGTCAAGGATCATCATTTTGATCTTGTCCTCGACTTACAACGCCACTTCAAAAGCGGATTGGTGAGCCTCTGGTCCCGTGCGCCAGTCCGGCTCGGTTTTCATCGCACGAATACAAAAGAAGGTAACTGGCTGTTCAATACGCATACGATTGAGGCAATGCCAGATTTCTCCCTCAAATTGATGCAGTACCTCAAGTTCGCCGATGCACTCGGATTACCGGACGATGAAGTACGCTTCGACCTGCGACTCCGCCCGCAAGAGGAACAAAAAGTTGAGACCTTGCTTGCGGGAACACCCCGCCCCTTTGCTGCGTTCTTTCTCGGTTCGCGCTGGCCGAGTCGATTTTGGTTTCCGCAGGCGACGGCAGAGGTAGCGCGGACTCTGCAACAAGAATATGGTATGGGGATTGTCTTGGTGGGCGGGCCGAGTGAAATGCACTTTGCTCAGCAGGTGAGTGAAGCGATGGGAACGGCGGTAACAAATCTGAGTGGTCAAACTTCGCTCCGTGATTTGATTGGCATCTTTGGCCGTGCTCGTCTGGCAATGGGGCCAGATTCCGGGCCGATGCATATTGCTGCAGCGACTGGTACCCCGGTCATCTCACTGTGGGGCGCAACCAGCCCAATTCGGTCGGCACCGTGGCACTCCGAAGCGTTTGTCATTCGTGGTGAGGCAGCCTGTAGCCCGTGTTATGTGCGACGCTGCCCGATCGGTCGTGCCTGTATGCAACGGATTACTCCGGAGCAAGTACTCTCAGTCGCTCGCCAGATACTTACAAGTCCTGGGGCGAAAACGCTGAGTTAGGATGATTGATGAAAAATCAAAAGTCAAAAGTCAAAAGTCAAAAGTCAAAAGTAGGAAAAACACTTCTGCATCTTTGCTTTGTTAGTTTCTCATTTCTTCTTGTTTCTTTCCCACCGACCCCTGTCCCCTAACCCCCGACCCCCAATTATGCAGCCAAACATTCTTTTTCTGCTTATCGATTGTTTACGTGCTGATGCGGTCATTGGGTCGGACCGCGGAGCGCAGACACCAACACTGGATCGGCTCGTCCGCAACGGAGTTGCGTGTACACAAGCTGTGTCTTCTGCCTCATCAACAACACCGTGCGTTGCGAGTTTGCTCACCGGCACGTATTCGTTTGTCCACGGTATTCGTTCGATCTTTGGCCTGAAGATGAACGCGTCCGTTTCCTCACTGGCAGAAACCTTTCAGACGCATGGCTATCAGACCGTTGCGGAAGTCAGCGGTCCATTATTTCCCGAGACCGGCTTGCCTCGCGGATTTGATACCTATCATTTTCGTGAAGGCTCGGCATATTTGTCCACCGCCTGGGGAACCGACTTCCGCCGCCGTTTGCAGAGTCCAGAATTTCGCCAGCCCTGGTTCCTTTTCCTTCATTTGTGGGAACTGCATCACCATCGTCATATCTTACCGGCGTACAGCAACCGCGAGTATGGCAGGAATCGCTACGAACGTGCGCTCTCTTCGCTCGACGCTGAACTCGCCACACTGCTTGCCGTCCTCCCGCAGAATACACTGATTGTGATTCATGGGGATCATGGCGAGCGCGTCGTCAAGACGGACTTGCAGTATCGCCTGTATCGCTTGTCACGCGATCTGCTTGGCCGTAAGACCATGAAACGTGAAGGACATGAGATGGATGTGTCTGAGGATCTCATCCGCGTACCGCTCGTATTCACCTCTGTGAACGGACAAATCCACCCGCAGATACGTCCTGGAACCCAGATCGGTCAACTTGTGCGACAAATTGATGCACTGCCAACTACGCTTGATCTTGTCGGTGTCCCGATTCCAGCGAACATTCATGGGCAGAGCATACTGCCAGCTTTACAAAACAACACCCCTTTGGCGATAGAAGCCTATCTTGAAGCGTTTCTCCGCATCCGCTCTGATCCCAGCAATCGGCGAGTGGGTTGGCGGACTGAAGAATGGAAATACATTTACGCGCCACAGAACCCGAACTTGCCACAAGAGTTGTACCATCTCCCATCCGACCCACAGGAGCGACGGAATGTGGCAACCCAACGGCCTGAAGTTGTCTCTTTGCTTCGTGCGCGTATTGAGTCGATCCAGCACGGGCCAATTGCTGCTAATCCTGGGCAAGTGATGAGCCCAGAGGAACAAGCCGCACTTGAAAAACGATTAGTTGAGTTGGGGTACATGTGAACACGAGGCCATAGGGACAGGCGAAAAGGGGAAATGTGTAAATGGGTAAAAGGAAAAAGAGACTGAAGGCTATAGGCTGTAGGCTAAAGGGAAGAGTAAGGGCATAGGATATGGCAGTACGCAACACCGAAAACTCTGGTGTCACGATGAGGTGCTTGGTGTTTTTTTTCTTTGTCATTTTGCCCCTTCGACAGAGCTCAGGACGGGCTTTTGTCTTACGGCTCTGTTTCCCTGTCTCTTCTTCCCATTTCGCCATTTCGCCATTTCCCCTTTTCGCCCATTCTCTGTAGCCTATTTTATGTCATCCTTTTCTGTCATCTTCTGCGATCCTGAACGACGAGAGATTCTTGACTTCTTGTCTCGCCCTGCCCTTTCGCCGGCAAACAGTCGCATGCTCAAGAATGGGCCTGGGGTTGCTGTCACGCTCTTCCCGTCTGACCAAGGTGGCTTTGTCGTTAAACATCATCGACTCCATACGTGGCGGCGTTGGGGAGACAGCTTGCTTCTTGGTTCTCCGGCACGCCGGGCGTGGCAAGGAGCGCAGCTACTACAATCCGCAGGAGTCGCGATTCCCCGTCCTCTTGCGGTAGTAGAGAGGTGCTTTGCCGGCATCGTTCGTGAGAGCTTTTACGTGAGCGAAGCACTCCTCAGCCAAGTACCGCTCAATGTGTATTGGCGAGACCGACAAGCCCCCTGGTCTTGGAAGCGCCGCCGCGCATTTCTCCGAGTCCTGGCTGAATTTTTCCGTACGCTCCATGCGGCAGGCCTTTACGTCGGCGACCTCAAGGACGAGAACCTGTTCGTGGAAGAACAGGGAGATATTCACTGGAAGTTTTATATCGTCGATCTGGATCGCGTTGCCCAACATCAGCCCTTACATCGGCAGCGTCGCTTGAAGAACGTGATCCAACTAGAACGGACATTAGGACGAAACGTCCGAGCGAGCGAGCGGTTGTTTTTCTTCTATCACTACCTGGGCACCCCATTACCTCCACGGACACAACGGCGTGAGCTTGTTACTCAGCTCCTACGGTTACGCGAGCAGAAGGACCGCGAGTATGCCCGGCGTCGCGTGCGCCATAGTCGGGAACTCGCTACAAGTTCCATTCCGGTATTGCTACCACTGCCATCCGCTTTTCCTGTGTCAACACAGGATCGTCCGCTGATTTCGTGTTGCATCATTTGTTTCAACGAAGAAGCGAATATTCGTCGCTGTCTCGAGAGTGTGAAGTGGTGCGACGAGATTATTATCGTCGATTCGTTTTCGACGGATCGGACAGTTGCGATGTGTCGCGAATATACGGATCACATCATCTCACGTGCGTGGCCGGGGTATGTTGAGCAGAAACGGTTCGCCTTGTCGCAAGCGACGCATGAGTGGGTTCTCAATGTCGATGCAGATGAGGAGGTGTCACCGGAGTTACGGCATGAAATTCTTGCCGTAGTGCAGCAGAATCATCCGGCGGTCGATGGCTTCTATGTACCACGCTTAGTGTACTATTTAGGCCGTTGGTGGTGGCGCGGCTGGTATCCTGGCTACCGCTTGCGGCTGTTCCGCAAAGCGAAAGTACGTTGGGGCGGTGTCGATCCTCACGAGAAAGTTCTCCTCCGCGGGCAGGCGGACCGCTTGCACGGGCCGTTGTATCATTACACCTATGATGACATCAGCGATCATCTTCGTGCGCTTAACGGTCTGACAGAAGTGTCGTCACGTGAGTTAGCCCTGCGCGGCAACCGCACGCGCCTCACGGATTTGCTGCTCCGCCCGCTGTGGCGTTTCCTGCGTTTCTACATAGTCAGCGGCGGATTTCGGGACGGGGTACCGGGATTTTTTGTTGCGATAACATCGGCATTTTACGTGTTTCTCAAATACGCCAAACTGTGGGAGCGGACGACGAGGTCACATACTGATGCAGAAGCTCAACATTCTCCACGTCGATCCGGAGAGGAATTGGGGCGGGGGGGAAGTGCAGGTGCTGGGGTTAACCATGCACCTGCACCGCACCGGCCATCGCTCGGTAGTCGCCGCTGATCCTCGTGGCGTCCTTTCACAGCGACTCGCTCAAGCTGGTCTCCCTACTGCAGGTCTCACTGTGAGGAATGATCTCGATATACTAGCTGGGATACGCTTACGTCGCTTAGTCTGGACAGAAGGCTTCCAGGTGGTGCATTTTCATACCGCACGCGCACATGCCCTGAGCCCGTGGCTGCGTGGACTCCGAGTGAAGCGAGTTGTCACCCGTCGTATGGATTATCGTGTCCGGCCGGGGTGGTTTACTCGTCTGCTCTATGAAGACAGCGTTGACGCCGTAGTCGCGATTTCACAAGGAGTGCGATCTGCTCTCCTTGTAGGAGGAGTTTCCCCGTCTCGTATTCATATCATTCCGAGTGGTATTGATACCGCGCGTTTTACCCTCACTACCGAACAGCGGACACAACAGCGTGCTGCGCAACGGATTGCTCCGGACGCGCGCGTGGTACTAGCGGTTGGGACCTTAGCCGAACGGAAGGGCCAGCGCACGCTGCTCCAGGCCGCAGTTTTCTTACAACAGAAAGGGGTACGACTTCGCTATCTCATTTGTGGAGACGGTCCGCTTCGTGCAGTATTGGAAAACGAAGCGCAGGCACTCGGCCTCGCGTTGAACATCCAGTTTCTGGGATTCTGTTCCGACATCATCAAATATCTCGCAGTCACCGATGTGTTCGTGCATGTTCCCTTGTGGGAAGGTCTCGGGATTGCAGTTATCGAAGCCCTGGCGGCAGGGTTGCCGGTAGTCGCAAGCCGTGTCGGTGGCATTCCAGAACTCGTGGAGGATGGACGCTCTGGACTACTCGTTCCTCCGCAAGAGCCAATAGCACTAGCCGCTGCAATCGAACGTATTGTTCAAGATCTTCCCTCGGCCCAAGCATTAGGGACAGCTGGCCAATCCTCCATCCGTACCCGTTACGATGTAACGGTCATGGCGCAAGCTAATGAAGAGTTATATTACAAACTTCTGGTGAGAGACCGAATCAATTTTGATGAACAAGTTCGGTAATGCAACGACAATGACAACGGGAATAACAGCTTGAGGTCTCGTTAGTACTCAGCTGTAGGCGGGTAAGGCGCTATGCCAGTTGTTTCGATTGTTATCCCGGTCCTCAATGAAGATGCAAGCCTCGCCGAGTTGTACCGGCGTGTGACCGCGGTGATGGAACAAAGTCACACATCGTGTGAACTTATCTTCATCAACGACTGCAGCATCGATCGGTCATTGCCGATGCTACGTGAGTTCGCCACTCAGGATGCCAAGGTGAGGGTTCTCACTTTCTCGCGGAACTTTAGCCATCAGCTGGCTATTACCGCCGGGTTAGACTACAGCCAGGGCAATGCGGTGATGGTGATGGATGCGGATTTGCAAGACCCACCGGAAGTGCTTCCTGAACTTGTGGCGAAGTGGCAGGACGGATACGACGTGGTCCATGCCGTGAGGACGATGCGTGCAGGAGACAGTGTCTTCAAGCGTAATACGGCCATTGTGTTTTATCGGCTCCTGAAGCGGCTCGCTGGGGTCGAGATTCCGGTTGATGCGGGCGATTTTCGTCTCATGAGCCGCCGGGCGGTAACGGCACTAGGGACGCTCCGAGAGCGCCATCGTTTCGTGCGCGGCCTGTCGAGTTGAATTGGCTTTCGCCAAGCATCGATCTCCTATGCGCGTGCCGCCCGCTACGCTGGCGAGACTAAATACCCTTGGAGAAAGATGCTGGCCTTTGCGTTTGATGGAATTACCTCGTTCACCTTACGCGATTCGATGCCTGGTAACCCAATATGTTGTGATCCTGGCTTTCAATCGTCCACAAAATGGGCACCACTGCGTAAGGTGAGTTACCTCATTCAGCTCCGCGCCGCTGCGGATTGCTACCTACCTCGGCATTGGTGCGTCGCTCGTCAGTTTCACTTATATCCTGTATGCGCTGTGGATTAGGGTCTTCACCGATCGATCAATGGCCGGGTGGGCATCACTTGTTGTCGCTGTGCTGTTTATTGGCGGCGTCCAGTTACTGACCCTGGGAATCATTGGTGAGTATATCGATCGCATCTACGAGGAGATCAAACAACGGTCACTGTATATCGTAGCCGATGCGGTGGGCTTTTCCTCTTCGACGCGAGAAACCGTCCCTGCCCCGGAAAAGCCAGAGAACACGACATTCCACATTTCGCCCGCGCTCGTCTCCGAAGGGCAGGTGGTCCAGCCTGCCGAGCTCATCAAGAAAGATCGCCGCCTGCAATTGCTCTCAGGACTCCTCACGGGCGGCGGTGCCCTCGGGCTGGCTTTCCATTATCTCCGTAGGCTACGCGCACCTTAACGGAAGCTTTATTTGCGGAGGCTGCGGGAGCTTCCGAGGAACCTCGGATCACGAATGATTCACGGATCAGCGCGGCCCCATGCTTCTTTCTCTAAAGTCCCCCTCTTCAAAAACCAACACCAAAAGGAGAATAGCAATGAAAGGGAGAACAGCAATGAAACTTCACACGATAAGCCGCCGCCTCGCACAGGGGTTGCTGGCTGGGGTTGTTGTCACCCTGACCCTCGCGATCGTGGCACAAGCCACACAGACGATTACAACGCCAAACACGGCGACTGTCTTTTACGCCCTTGTGGCTGGCGGCGTCAATCCGGGAATCGGTATGCCGACGAACGTACCTGTGCTGGTCATGGGTGTCCAAACCAACCCTGGCAACCGTGGCGTGGGCCAGGTCACCATGCTGAGTGTGCCTACTGTGCCTGGTCCAGCGTTCCTGGAGTGGGTGGGTCTCGAATCGACCGCTGGGGGCGGCGATAACCCAGGGTTTTAGTGCTGTTCTCGGAACGCACATCGTCTTCCTCGACTTCGCCCATACTGTGGACATTGAGGTGAACACCGCGACTTCTATCAGAGTTCACAATACAGGTGGCGGAGCGGCGGCGGGTCGCGTCACCCTCATTTGGTAAGTACGGGCACCGGGCGCTGCCGTCGCGTGGCGGAAGCGGGCGTGACGCGACGGCACCCTTTTTCATGGGGCGCGAGGTTGCCACACTGGAAGAAGCACGCGATACTTCCGGCATACCAAAAACGAAAGGAAGCGCTTATGCAGAAAACTCCGTTTACTATCGCCATTCCCGAATCCACACTCACCGACCTCCGCGAACGCCTCGCGCGAGTGCGCTGGCCCAACGATTTCGCCAATGAGAAGTGGGAGTACGGCGCTAATGCTGCCTACTTGAAAGAGTTGGTGGCCTACTGGCGCGACGGCTACGACTGGCGCAAGCATGAACAGGAGATGAATACCTTCTCTCACTACAAGGTGACGATTGAAGGA
>JAYVFX010000221.1:0-2294 GCA_043772795.1 Deltaproteobacteria bacterium | reverse complement strand
CGAGAATAGCCCGCCGCACGTGTGCCTGACGTAAGATGCGGCAGCCGCTCATAATCACCGATTGTTCTACACGACCATAGCCCTGCACGAATACATCCGGCGCCAATACCGAGTCAATAACCGTCGCACCGTTGATGATGCAGCCTTCTGACACAATGGACTGGATTGCTACTCCTTGCTGCCCCTCGTCCTTGGTAAACTTCGCTGGTGGGAGTGTAGACGCGCCACTCCGGATCGGCCACGCCGGATTGTACAAATTGAGAGCCGGGATCGAGTCGCGCAGATCCATGCTGGCAGCGTAATACGCATCGAGCGTACCCACATCACGCCAATAGGGGGGCTGCCCATCAGGCTCGCCGAGTATCCGATTGTTACGAAAATCATAGGCGTAGACGCGGTGTCGCCCGATTAACGGGGGGATGATATCTCGGCCAAAATCGTCTCCCTTTGCTTCTTCGTGGGCACCTTTTTCTAGGAGTTGTACAAGCAGCGACTTGGAAAAAAAGTAATTGCCCATCGAGGCAAGACAGTAACGCGGGTCATGAGGGAGCGGGGTTGGGTGCGCAGGCTTTTCTTCGAATCCGGTAATACTCCCGTCTTTTTCGACCTGGAGAATGCCAAACGCTGAGCCTTCTTCGACTGGCACGGGGAACGCGGCGATAGTAACTTCTGCCTGATGTTCCAGATGAAAGGTCATCATCTGACGAATATCGATGCGGTAAATATGATCAGCCCCAAAGACGGCCACAAAATCCGGCTGGAAGTTTTCGATTAAGTGGAGATTCTGATACACAGCGTCGGCGTTGCCCTGATACCAGGTCTGGCCCTTCCACATCTGTGCCGGTACGGAGGAGATGAAGTGCTCACCCAAGACTCCACCAAAGCGCCAACGTTCTTGCAAGTGCTCGATCAACGACTGACACTTAAACTGCACCAATACGTAAATGGAATAGATCTCCGAATTGATGAAATTGGAGAGGACGAAATCGATAATGCGATACTTGCCACCAAACGGCACGGCAGGTTTCGCGCGGTCACGAGTGAGCGGAGCAAGACGGGAGCCCTCGCCACCGGCCAGAATCATGCCCAAGATACGTGCCTTCATGATAAGACTCCTTCCTGGTCTGCAAGCTCCTCGCTTTACTACATCATGTGTCACAGAACAGAAGTTTTCGTTCCGACCTTGGTATAGAACGTTTACCTCCTTCGTGTCAATTTTATCGTAACTCGGCAGCGCTGGTCCTTAATTCCACCTATACCCTTTGCTCTTTTCGTAAAGCGTACTATTAGGGAGGCAGGTTCTCAATCGTAACGAGGCGAAAGTCATGGCCGAACCATTACGTATCTTGTTTGTTTCTGCAGAAGTGGCACCGTTCGCTAAGACCGGCGGCTTGGGTGATGTGGTGGGTGCATTGCCGAAAGCGTTAGCTGCGCTCGGGCATGATGTGCGCGTCGTTATGCCGCTGTACCAAACAGTTCGTGAGGGAAATTTTGCCCTCACAGAAGCATTCACCGACCTGCAAGTACCGTTGATTGTTAGCAATCGAACCACACGGGTCTGGCAGAGCCCCCTACCAGGTAGTGAAGAATCTGCCAACCCTGTACCGGTCTATTTCCTTGAGCAAGACGAATTCTTTGGCCGACCTGGGCTCTACGGCACTCAGGATGGGGATTATCCTGATAATGCGCTTCGCTTTACCTTCTTCTGTCGAGCGGCGTTGGCCTTGGCGGCCCGCTTCGAGGCGTTCCCCCACGTCGTTCATTGCCACGACTGGCAAACCGGACTGATTCCCGCCTATCTGCGTGTGCTCCCCTGGCTTGATGCCCGGCTCTCTGCGGTAGCGACAGTGTACACCGTGCATAATCTTGCCTATCAAGGCGTGTTTCCGGCGTGGGCGTTTCCGCTCACTGGGCTTCCACCACAGCTCTTTCAGCCGGATGGTGTCGAATTTTTTGGCGCGATGAGCTTTATGAAAGCTGGATTGCTGTATGCCGACGGCCTCACGACAGTGAGCCCAAGTTATGCTGAAGAGATTTGCACCCCAGAGCTTGGGTTTCGTCTCGATGGCGTTTTACGTGCACGTCGGAATGCATTGACTGGTATTTTGAACGGTGCTGACTATACGGTCTGGAGCCCAGAGCATGATTCAGCAATTGCCGCACCGTACACTGCGGCGGACCTGACTGGCAAAGTCGCCTGTAAGAAAGCGCTGTTGCAGACCTTCAAGTTTTCCCAAGAACTCGACACTCCAGTCGTTGGCATGATCTCGCGTCTCGTCGATCAGAAGGGGTTC
>JAYVFX010000220.1:0-11479 GCA_043772795.1 Deltaproteobacteria bacterium | reverse complement strand
TATGCCCGGCTTCAACAAAGACTTTCAAATGTTGCTCTTTCTCAAGATTGTCGACGTGTCAAAGTTCAAGCACTGGCTTGGGATTCTGACTCCGTCTGTCACAACCACTGCCCAAGTGCTCGATTTCCGCTGTCAACTCACAAAATCGGCACCACCACCAAGCGCGACATGGGTCAATATTGCTTTCTCCTATACTGCCCTCCAAGAGTTAGGGGTCCTGAAGGATCGGGATTTTGCAGACGAAGCGTTTCGCCAAGGGTTATGGCCACGCTCGTGCAGTCTAGGCGACCCGACTTCCCCCAGCAGTGAAGGATATCAAGCGAATTGGCAGGTAGGTGGGGAACGGAATGAAGCTCATATCGTCATTATCGTTGCTAGTGATGATGCACAAAGTTTGTCCACCGAAGTTGCTCGGGTGCGATCCACGATTGATGCCTCAGGGAGTGGTGCTCAGATTATATTTGAACAGGCCGGAGCTGTTCTCCCCGGTTCACTTTCTGGACACGAGCATTTTGGGTTTCGTGACGGAGTTTCACAACCTGGTATTCGAGGGTTGATTTCGAAAAATCCTGAAGGTTTTCTTACTCCTCGGCAGAACCCGAAAAACAAAAATCAAGGGAAGCCCGGACAAGATTTATTGTGGCCCGGCGAGTTCATCTTTGGATATCCCGGCCAAGATCCGAATAAAGAAGTAGAAGAACCAGGAGCTAACGTTCATGCAGGACGCGGATTGGAGGAGTGGGCAAAGGACGGGTCCTTTCTTGTCTTTCGTCGCCTGAAACAAGAGGTGGGCGCTTTTCACCAGTTTCTCCACGAAACTGCCCAGCGTCTGAATATGGATGTCGGTCTTTTCGGCGCGAAGTGTGTTGGTCGGTGGACGAGCGGCGCACCGATTCTGAGGGCACCGGATTTGGATGATGCCGGCTTGGCACAAAACGACCTTCGGAACAACGATTTTGAATTTCATGAAGACGACGCGAAGGGCCAAACGTGTCCATTTGCCGGGCATATCCGAAAGACGTATCCACGCGATGATGAGAATCAGGATGAGAACATGAACGAGAGCACTACCCAGACCCACCGTCTGCTCCGCCGGGGTATTCCCTACGGCGCGCCTTCATGCTCCTCACCTCATGCGCCTGTCTCTGATGGGATCGATCGCGGATTAGTGTTCCTCGCGTATCAAACATCGATCGTAGAACAGTTCGAATTTGTGCAGCAGTTTGCGAATGATCCGAACCGGAAGGATAAAGGCACAGGCCATGATCCGATTATCGGTCAAAATGCCGAAGGAAAAACACGAGAGCGACATTTCCAAGTCACTTTCAAAGATTATACTGGGAAGGAACAAACACAATTAGTGAACACCGGGGAGAAAGACTGGGTCATTCCGACAGGCGGAGGTTACTTCTTCGCACCGTCGATAGAGGCACTCAAGATGTTAGCAAGTTGATCATCCAATGCGTTGTCACTATGGCAAGGAAGACAAAAGTTTTTAGATCATTTCATAAGGAGGAGGATAGAAGTATGAAACCAGGACCACTAAGTGAAAGAACATGGGGCAGGATATGGGCCGAGGCCTTTATCAACGCTGGAACCAAAGGTGGGATTGAGCACAGTCCACGAAATGCTGTCCTAAATTTTCTTGGAGATTTCGTTGAACCGCTTTTTGATCCAGAGAAAACTAAGAAGAAAAAACATTGCGCAAAAGATGTTTATGACGAACTCGAAGCTCAGCTAAAAAAAGATAAACAGCATGACACTCACGAGGTTGAAAAGTTACGAAATGGTATTGACTTGCAGGTCCCAGGATCATTTCAGAAAAAGATTATTGACATGATGCATGGAAATCAATGGATCCTTATAGATGGACCGAATCGTTTCATATTGGAGCAGAATATCCCAAGAACGAGAGTAGGCGCGAAACCGGCAACCGATCCTCTCACTTTATCGGAATGGGCTCGAGTATATGCTGATGCCGTTATTGATGACAACATGCCCCCCCCAGGTCCCTTGTACGACCTCCTTAAGAAAGACGCAGCTGGAGCTGTACAAATGTTCGTCAGTAGAAACCACCCGAATTCTTTTCCTCATAACGTTAGTGCCCCTATCCTCAAGCTCCCTATCTTCACTGAACTTTCTACTCACAAAGATCTGCCCCCAGATCTGAACCCAGTAACCAACCCAGGTGTGCTGCAACAATTACTCACTGACCTTGCTGCCGATATTGAAACGGACTACGAAGTTGCTCTTCGTATCTGTCTCTGTTGTTGACCCATAGAGACCCCGGCAGGGTGGGTCGTAGCCCATCCTGCTCTCCTGCTCATGGCTCTCGTAATAATTCTTGGCAAGAGGTTTCTCAATGGCCTACCGACCACAGTTTAAGCGTTATTTCCGTTTCACGCTTATTCCCTCAGAAGGTGTTGTTCTACAGTCGGAGCATGGACATGTGTTTCTTCGTGGTCCTATCTATTCACGGTTAGCACCACTACTCAATGGTCAACATACGGTTGAGGAAATTGTCGATCGTCTCCATGGTCAGGTTTCTGCCGTTGAAGTTGTCTATGCTCTCAAACTCCTGGCGCAGCGGGGATATGTCGTTGATGCCGCGCCATCCGTACCTACCACCCAAGCCGCCTTTTGGGACCTTCTGAACGTTGATCCAGAAGGTGCCAGTCGTCATCTCCAGGAAACAACAGTCTCTGTTAACACTTTTGGTGAAGTCGACGCTGCACCTTTCCTCAATATGCTCGCATCACTCGGTGTCCAGATTGATAATAACGGCCAGTATTCTATCGTCTTGACCGATGATTACCTACGCGATGGGCTAGAAGTCTTTAACCAGGACGCCTTGGCAAATAAGCGTCCGTGGCTGCTGATCAAGCCGGTAGGCACTGAGGTGTGGATTGGCCCGCTCTTTCTTCCCGATAAGACTGGTTGCTGGGCATGTTTGGCGCATCGACTACAGGGCGCCCGCAAGGTTGACAGTTATTTGTGTGAACAGGTGGGGATAACTCATCAGTCTGTTCTTTCTATTGCGGCCCTACCGTCAACCGTTTCCACTGCCTTGAGTATCGCGGCAACCGAGATCGCCAAGTGGATCGTGCGTGGACAAAATGAGAGCGTCGAAGGACGAATCGTAACCTTCAATGTTCTGTCACTCGACAAACAGAGTCACACACTGATCAAGCGGCCACAGTGTCCATATTGTGGTGACCCCGCCGCGTTTACCGCTAGTCAATCGGCGCCGTTGGTATTACAGGCGCGAAAGAAGATATTTACTAGCGATGGCGGACATCGCGGCTTTGCCCCAGAAGAGACCTTCACAGCACTGGCACATCATATTAGTCCCATCACTGGCATCGTTGGTATGCTCCGTCCACTCTCTCCCTTGGTAGGCGAAGGGAGCCTAACCCCCTCTTTCGTGGCCACGCAAAATTTCTCCTACATGCCAAAAGAGGATGCATGCGACTTGGACGCCCTTAGTGAGAGCCTGCGCAGTGGAGCTGGAGGCAAAGGAAGACATCCGACGCAAGCCAAAGTCAGTGCCTTGAGCGAAGCCATTGAGCATTATTCTGGGTCTTATCAAGGAGACGAGTTTCGGCTGCGAGCCCGTCTCAAAGACCTCGGTGCCACAGCCATCCATCCCAATGATTGTATGCTCTACAGCGAGCGGCAACTCGCACAGCGGATGCAGTGGAACGCGAATGGCTCACGCTCGACCTGGGCTCCTCAGCCATTTGATCCAGAGCGAGAGATTGAGTGGAGCCCCGTCTGGTCGTTAGCTGCTAACGCGACGCGCTATCTTCCGACTGCATACTGCTATTATGGCTACTCGCGCGTACACAAGACATGGTTCGCCCGCGCCGATTCAAACGGTTGCGCTGCAGGACGGAGTAAGGAAGAAGCGATTCTACAAGGCTTTATGGAACTGGTAGAACGGGACAGCGTCGCCTTGTGGTGGTACAGCCGCTTACAAAAGCCGAGGGTCGATCTGCGTAGCTTCGCTGAACCATACTTCCAAGAACTCCAAGCATACTACCAATCGCTCCAGCGTGAGCTCTGGGTTCTTGATCTCACTAGTGACCTCGCGATTCCCACCTTTGCGGCTCTCTCGCGCCGTTGCGACAATGCAGTAGAAGAGATTATCTGGGGATTCGGGGCTCACTTTGACGCACGGCTGGCCATTCTCCGCGCACTAACCGAAGTCAATCAGTGGTTGCCGGTTGTTCACTCTGGCTCCGCTGAAAAAGCCAATACCTACCGCGCCCAAGAACACGAAGCGGTTCAGTGGTGGAAGACTGCTACATTAAGCAATCAACCCTACCTGGCTCCAGATGAGACCGTCGCGCTCAGGGTGTATGCGGATTATCCGCAGGATTGGAATGATGATCTAGCTGTTGATGTGATGACATGTGTGGATATTGCCGCGGCAAGAGGTTTAGAAACATTGATACTAGATCAGTCCCGACCAGATACTGAACTTGCAGTGGTAAAGGTCATTGTCCCTGGGTTACGCCATTTCTGGCCGCGGTTTGCTCCAGGCCGGTTGTATGAGGCTCCCGTGCAGATGGGGTGGTTGAAACAATCCTTGACTGAGGACCGGTTGAATCCGCAGCATATTTTCTTCTGAGCGAGGAACTGAACCCGATGACGCTTGCAGGCTACCGGATCAAGGAAAAGATTTATGAGAGTCGCAACTCGCTCGTCTATCGTGGGCAGCGAAAGGCAAAGCCGCAGACTGTTATCCTCAAAATGCTCGGAGAGGAGTACCCCCCGCCGCGAAAGCTCGCTGCTTTTCGGCGCGAATACCAGCTGCTCTGTAGCCTCCAAGTGCCGGGAGTCATTCGCGCCTACGAGCTCACCGCTGACCAGCATCGTCTCGTGATGGTGCTGGAAGATTTCGGCGGCGAGTCGCTGGCGCAGCTTCTACGGAATGGTCGAGTTCCCCTCACAACGCTCCTGCCTCTGGCAATCCAGCTTGCTGACATTGTTGGGCAAGTGCACCAGCAGCAGGTGATCCACAAAGACGTGAATCCTACGAATTTCGTGTTGAATCTGCAAACGGGGCAGCTCAAGCTCATCGACTTCGGCATTGCCACACAACTCAGTCGCGAAGATTCCCCTTTCCAACACCCTACTGGGTTAGAAGGAACGCTTGCCTACATGTCACCAGAGCAAACTGGGCGCATGAGTCGCATGGTAGATTATCGTACTGACTTCTACTCGCTAGGTGTCACACTCTATGAGTTACTAACCGGTCGCGTACCTTTTCTCGGAACGAATGCACTTGCCCTTGTCCATGCTCATATTGCTCAGCAGCCACCCCTACCGCATGAATTGGTACCGGAGATTCCCCACCCTCTCTCTGCGGTTGTGATGAAGCTGCTAGCGAAGAATGCTGAGGATCGGTATCAATCGGCCCCTGGACTCATTGCCGATTTGCAGGAATGCCTGCGGCAATGGCGAACGACAGGAGAGATTGTTGCTTTCTCGCTTGGTCAGCAAGAAGCAAGAGAGCAACTCCAGATTCCGCAAAGGCTCTATGGGCGCGAGCAAGATATCGATACTTTGGTGAGAGCGTTTACCCGCGTCAGCCAGGGCGCTCGTGATCTCATGTTGGTGTCCGGGCCTGCGGGTGTCGGCAAAACCGCACTGGTGCAGGAAGTGTACCGATCCATGGCGCGACAGCGCGGATATTTCATTGCGGGGAAATTCGATCAATTCCGGAGAAACATTCCGTACGCCGCACTAGCCCAGGCCTTTCGCGCTCTCGTCCAACAGATCCTGACAGAGAGCGAGGAGCAGATCACTGCTTGGGAAAATGCCCTGACTGCCGCCCTTGGGCCCAACCTCCAGGTCGTGATTGATGTCATCCCTGAAGTTGAACTGATTGTTGGACCACAGCCTGCCGTCCCCACCCGCCCACCGGCGGAGGCGCAAAATCGCTTGCACCTGGCCTTCCAGAACTTTGTCCGCGTGTTTACCGGACTTGGCTGGCCCTTGACCCTCTTTCTCGACGATCTTCAATGGGCCGACAGTGCTTCGTTACACCTCCTGCGACGTTTGCTGACCGCCGCGGAGAATTCCTCTCTCTTTGTTATCTGTGCCTACCGCGACAACGAGGTGACAGAAGCCCACCCGGTGCAGTTGATGCTGAACGACATTCGGAAAGAGGGAGGAACGGTCAATCATATTGTCCTAGGCCCGTTGGACCTTCCACACCTCCAGCAGTTCATTGCTGATACCCTGACCTGTCCGCCAGAAAAGGCCGCACCATTGGCGGAATTAGTGCTGGCCAAGACGGCTGGGAATCCCTTCTTCATCACCGAGTTTCTCAAATCGCTTTCCACAGCGGGACTCCTCACCTTCGATACCCAGAGGCATGAATGGCGGTGGGATGTTGCGCACATTCATGCGCAGAACATCACCGATAACGTCGTCGAATTGATGGTCGGCAAGGTACAAAAACTCAGCGCGAAGACACAAGAGGTGCTGAAGCTGGCGGCGTGCCTGGGCAACCAGTTCGATCTGCGTACGCTCGCCACTGTTTATGAAAAGTCGTTCTCGGAGACCGCCGCGGACCTGTGGCCAGCCCTTGCAGACGGGTTCGTTCTCCCTCTTGGTGATGCGTACTCATTGGTGGGCCTCGACATACAGGGGCTCTTTGATGAGGTCTCGGTGGAGTACAAGTTTGCTCATGACCGTATTCAGCAGGCAGTGTATTCCCTCATTCCCTCAGCGGATAAGCAAGCGGTTCACTGGCAGGTGGGGCAACTGCTCTTGCGCCAGACCTCACAAGATGAGCAGGAGGCAGAGATTTTTCTCATTGTGAACCACTTGAACTCAGGGAGAGAGTCGATACGACACCCCTCGCAGCAAAGTGAACTGGCGACCTTAAACCTGACGGCTGGGAAGAAAGCAAAAGCAGCAGCAGCCTATGAGCCAGCCTTCAGGTATCTCCAATCTGGTGTAGAGTTGTTACCGGAAGACGCTTGGGAGGAACAGTATGAACTGGCGTTAACGCTTCACGTCGAGGCTGCAGAAGCCGCCTACCTGAGCGGCGACTTTCAACAGATGGAGCGTTTAACCGCATTCGTGCTGCGCCGGGCGCAAGTCCCGTTAGACAGAGTCAAAGCCTATGAGGTAATCCTCCACGCCTATTCAGCGCGCAACAACGTCGCAGAAGGAGCGAAGGTAGGCCTTCAGGTACTAGACCTGTTAGGAGAGCGGCTTCCCCACGAACCGAGTCAAGCGGATATTTTTCATGGCCTGGAAGAAACACAGCAAGCTCTGGCTGATAAGCGCATCGAAGAGCTTCTTCACCTGCCAACCATGACAGATCCGTATGTAATAGCCAAAATGCGTCTTCTCTCCAGCATGATCACCCTCGTGTATGCTGCTCTTCCCCAACTCTTTCCCCTCCTGGTGTGTCGGATGGTCACCCTATCCGTCACCTACGGCAACCATCCGCTTTCTGCCCAAGCCTACGCTATGTATGGCGTCATTCTCTGTGGCGCAGTCGGTGATATTGATACGGGCCATCAATTCGGCGCGTTGGCCGCGAACCTGGTCGAACGGCTCAACGCCCGGGAACTCAAAGCGAGTGTCACATATATAGTGCAGACCTTCGTTCGGCACTGGAAGGAACATATTCGTGAAACGTTACCACCTCTACTAGAAGGATACCGATTTGGCTTGGAAACCGGCGATTTGATTTTTGCCGCCTTTGATGCACAAGGCTACGGCTTTCAAGCATTTTGGCTCGGTGCAGAACTGACTGAGCTTGAACGAGAGATGGCAAAATACAGCGATGCCATACGTCAACTCAAACAAGATCAAGCTCTCAATATCAATGAAATATACCGCCAGTTTGTCCATAATTTGCTGGGGCGATCGGCCGATCCGTGCCGACTCATCGGTGAATGCTACGATGAGGACACAACTATCCCTATTCGTTTACAAGCCAATAACGCAAACACTCTTTGTTTTCTCTACACGACCAAAGCCGTCCTCTGTTGTCTGTTTCAAGAGTACCGCCAAGCCATTGAACATGCCGATGTAGCGGAAAAGTATTTGGCTAGTTTGCTCGGAACCGCGGCTATTCCTGGCTTTCACTTCTACGACTCCCTTGCCAGGTTGGCTATATTTCCTGAGGCTGGAGAGTCCGAACAAAAGAGCATTTTCGCAAGAGTTGCAGCGAATCAAGAGAAAATGAAGCTCTGGGCGCAGCACGCCCCAATGAACTTCCAACATAAATTCGCTTTAGTGGAGGCTGAGCGCGCGCGAGTATTGGGAAACGACCGTGACGCTAGAGAATACTACGACCAAGCCATCGATCTGGCGCGAGAGCATGAATACGTCAACGAAGAGGCTCTGGCCAGTGAATTAGCAGCGAAGTTCTATTTGGCCAGAGGGCAAGCGCGGATTGCTCATCACTATCTCCGGGATGCTCACTATGCCTACGGGTGCTGGGGCGCATTAGCAAAGGTTCAAGACTTAGAAACCCGCTATCCCCAACTTCTTGCTCATACCGGCCCTAGTGTTTCTCAATCTGGAGGGGGCATGGTTACTGCCAATACTGAGCAAGGGCTGTCAAACGCTTTCGACTTCACCAGTATCCTTCACGCCTCGCAGGCTCTTTCGAGTGAGATTCGCCTGGATAAACTTCTCACTAAATTGATGGCCCTCATGATTGAAAATGCCGGGGCGCAAAGAGGCGTCCTTATGCTCGAAAAAAACGGGCATTTGCTCATCGAAGCCGAAAAGGCGATTGACCGCAGCGAAGTACAAACCCTGCAATCGGTTCCAGTGGAAACGCAGAAAAACCTACCGCTTACTATTCTCCGTTACGTCGAAAGAATGAAGGAGCAGGTTGTCTTGGCTGACGCAACACAGGAAGCAGGATTCGCCACTGACCCGTATATTAGTGCGGTACAACCAAAATCTATCTTATGTACGCCCCTTGTCGCGCAGGGAAAACTCACCGGCCTGCTGTATCTGGAGAACAATCTGACCACCGGAGCCTTTACCCCTGATCGGTTGGAAGTTCTGCACCTGTTAGGTGCCGAGGCAGCGATTGCGATCGAGAACGCCCGTCTGTACGGAAGTCTGGAAGAGAAGAACACACAGTTAGCAGACTACAGTAAAACCCTAGAACAGAAAGTCGAAGAACGGACACGAGCCCTGCAGGAAAAGAATCACGAACTTGAGGCTGCGAATCTACAAGTCCAGGAAGCAAACCGACGGAAGTCGCAATTCCTGGCCGGCATGTCTCACGAACTGCGGACACCGATGAATGCAATTCTTGGTTTTACTCGTCTCGTCTTGCGACGGGCTGGAGAGCTGCTCCCAGAGCGCCAGCGCGAAAACCTCGTGAAGGTGAGAGAGAGCGCTGACCATCTCTTGGGTCTCATCAATCAAGTGCTCGACCTCTCGCGACTCGAAGCGGGGCGAACGGAAGTGCACGTCGAGTTATTCGATGTGAAGCGATTGATTCTGACTTGTTGTGAGCTGGTGATGCCTCTCGTTAAGTCAGGTGTACAACTAAAACAAGAAATCGGCGACGAAGTGGGACAAGTGAATACAGACGAGGAGGGGCTGCGACATATCGTGATCAACCTTATCAGCAACGCGATCAAATTTACCGACGCCGGCGAGGTGGTCATTCGGGTAAAAGAAGAGAGAAGTGCCATCGGTGAGAAGACGCTGGTGATTGTCGTCGTGGATACCGGGGTTGGCATTCCTACTGAGGCACTGGATACCATTTTCGAGGAGTTCCAACAGGTAGAAGGAGGCATGCGGAAACGCGAGGGCACAGGGTTGGGACTGCCTATTGCCAAGCGCTGGGTCGATCTGTTGGGTGGCTCGATTGTAGTCGAGAGCGAACTCGACAAAGGATCGACGTTTACCGTCACCCTCCCGGTTGTCTATCGACATCAGCGGAACACATCACCAGAGAGCGTCAGCATATGAAACGGATTCTGATTGTCGAAGACATCGACTTCAACCGTGACCTTCTCGTTCAGCTTTTAGAGGACACCTACGAAGTCCTCACCGCACCTGATGGCGCAAGTGGCGTCACGTTAGCCGAACGCGAACATCCCGATCTGATTATTATGGATCTGTCGTTACCTGGGATCGACGGCTGGGAAGCTACTCGCCGGATCAAAGCCAATACGACGCTCACGCACATCCCGATTATCGCCTTGTCCTCGCACGCCATGCGCGGGGACGAAGAAAAGGCTCGACAGGCCGGTTGTGACGACTATTTGAGTAAACCCCTCGACGAAGAACTGTTGTTTCAGAAATTGGCTCAGTTTCTCGGGGTACGCCCCGGTCCCTAGACTCGTCTGCGCTCAATACTGTTCGGCACTCATTATGCTGATACGCCAATGGGTTCCTTCTCCCTCCCGGGAGAAGGTCAGGATGAGGGAGTGAAAGATTGTGGAATGACGAATGCGGAATGCGGATTGAGAAGACCATGACCAGGATTTAATTCTCCCTAATCTGCAATCCCCCATCGACAATCTACAATTGGCTCCCCCTCGCCCTGGCCCTCTCCCGGAGGGAGAAGGAATTACGTTACCCAACGCCAAAATTTGTGCCGAACAGTATTGCTTCTGCACCCCTACTCCAGTCTCATAAAAGCTCTTTCATCGTAAGCGTTCAGCTATTAGCTCCCCGCAATGAGCGAGCCATAAGGAATTTGTGGCTAACGGCTGAATATTTTCCTCCCTTGTTCACTCCCAATGAACATTTTGTTCAGCCTTTTGTTACGCTTCTTCTTAAAAAGAGGAGAAGCGCATAGCGGAGAGGAGGAGGCTATCAAATGTGTCCTTAGACTGGAGGAGAGGACAATGGATGAACGAGCGAAAATTCTGATCGTAGATGACGAGCCTCTGAACGTAGACTACCTGGAGCAGGAGCTAGAGGATCTGGGCTACCAAACGACGAGTGCGGAAAACGGGGAAGAAGCGTTAACGAAGGTCGCCTCCGCAGCTCCGGACCTGATTCTGTTGGATGTCATGATGCCTGTCATGGACGGGTTTACTTTCTGCCGCCGGTTGAAAGAGCACCCAGAGACCCAGCTCATCCCAATTGTGATGATGACTGCTCTGGGGGCGCAGGAAGACCGCATCCGAGGAATCGAGGCTGGAGCCGATGATTTCCTCACCAAACCGGTTAATCCGCGAGAGTTACAAGCACGAATTCGGATGGCCGTAAAACGGAAACAGGCGGTAGATCACAAAGTCGATGAACTGCGCCGGATCAAGGACCATTTTGCTAAGTTCGTACCAGAGGTGGTGAAACGTCTGGTGCTCGCCAACCCGCAAACGCCGGATCTGGCCTTGCACGAACGAGATGTATCCGTCCTGTTTGTTGATATCAGTGGATACTCGCACCTCAGCGAGCAATTGCCTGCGAACAGGCTGAACCGGTTAGTTGAGCGTTATTTTTCAGCTTTTTTGGATCATGT
>JAYVFX010000219.1:0-2472 GCA_043772795.1 Deltaproteobacteria bacterium | reverse complement strand
CCAGAGAATAAGGTAGACATCAGAGCGCTCCTCCTTTGGTGAGAGATCGGTTGTTGAATCAGTCGATGACGACACTTGCTGATCCTTGTTCTTATCATCGACAGCTACTGTTTAGTTTGGGTCGCCGCCTAACGCCCCCGCGCACCGCGAGCGGCCACACCGCGCCCTTTCAGGTTAAGCAGAACCCCAACGTGGCCGCGATGCGGTGGCGCGGATGGTTAGGCGGTTTTGTTCCGAGATTGTTCCCTCACTTCTTGTAACCTCTCGGCTTGTTCCTTTCACAGCGGCTTCCACTCCGTACCTTTGTTCCCCTCGCTTTGGTCCTGCCGCTTCCACCCCGTGCCCGCGTTCCTCGTGGTTGCGAGGGACTCAGGAGTGGTAGTTGTTGTCGTTGTGGGGTCCCTGGTGGGGTTCTGTCGTCTTCTTCTTTTCTGCAGCCCTCCAAGAGTTCCCCGTAGTGTTCTCTCGGGTGCAAGCTTCGGGCCTGTCCCTCACTTTTTGTAGCCTCTCATCTTGTACCTGCTGCGTCGGCTTCCTCTTCTGTCCGACCCTCCAAGAGTTCCCCGTCGCCTGCAGGCCGATGTTAGGCCGAGAAGCGCGCCCGCCGTGGCTCTACCCCCAGCCCCGCACCGCCCCATGGTCGCCCACCCCAGGGGCCCGTGCAATCGCAGGAAGCGCCATTCGAGTCCGACCCCGATTGTGCTTTCTCGGTTGCATGGGCAGTCGTTTCGCAGAGCAAAGCCCCTATGTGTGTGCCACTACAATATGAGTCTCTATGGGCGCGGCCAGTCCATCATCGTCGACATAGGTATGCAGGGCTTCGGCGACCTCACGCACCATCGCTGTCCGGCTGCTCTCATCCATCGACGCTACGCGAGCGGCAACCGGCGTGGCCGCCAAATAGCCAAGCACGTATCGCTCAAGGGAAGGGAACCGCAGCAGATTGGTGGTGATGCGTATGTGGACCTTGGTAAACCCTGCGTCCGTAACGAGGGCACGCAGCTCGTTCGGATCCGAGAGCGTAAACGCCGCTCGGATCGGCGCGCCCGCCCCTTCTCCCAGATGGCGCTCGAGCGCATTGAGCAATCCCACATAGAAAGGTTGCCGGTCGCAGGCCCGCCAGACCCGCAGCACCAGTCGACCTCCCGGCACCAGCACGCGCGCGATTTCGCGTAGGCCCCGGGGCCGGTCGGCAAAGAATTCCAGACCCCACTGGCAGAGGGCAACATCGAAGGCCCTGTCCGGCAAGGCGAGTGCGGCCGCGTCGCATGCGTGCCATTCGATGGGTGCCCCCTCGTGCTGCTCCGCCTTTGTATGCGCCACGCCGAGCATCCCCTCGTTCAGGTCTGCTCCGGCGACCTTGCCTGTCAGGCTGACGGCCCTGGCCGCCAACCGAGCCAGCACGCCAGTCCCACAGGCCACGTCAAGCACTCGCTCGCCAGGACGCAGGGCAGCGAGTGTCACGAGATCTTGCGCTGCCTCCATGAACGCAACGACGTTATGCCGCTCATAGGATTCCGGACCAGCGCTCGCAAGCTGCCACCCCGATTGTTGACTCATGTCCGTCTCCTCCTACCTCTTCCCTGAACCTGGCCATTGGTTCTCCTGTGGAACATCAAGAAGCCTAACGCCCGGCGTCAGCCGCCGCAGCCCGAATGTGTCCTTTCACGTTTATCTGGAACCGCTCGCGGGCTGCGGTCGGCCTGCACGCCGTTTGTTAGACTGTCTGTTACTAGCCGTTGGCTCTCGCTCATCGCCCGGTATGGGAGGCACGTCGGGGACACGAGCCAAGATACGATCAAAGGCTGCTGGGTCTGCTCGCCGAGCGCGCTCTTCCAAATATTCCTCAGTCAGCAAAGCGGCCATTTTCTCTGCAACTGCTGTCGCGATGAACTGATTGATCGAGATTGATTCTTTCGCGGCTAATTCCCGTACCTTGCGATGCAAGGACTCAGGGAGCCGCAAACTTAACATGCTCATATCGATTCCTCCAACTGTCGTAGAAACTGGCCGGGCCGGACGATACTCACCCCGAGTCGGTCCGTGCCCACAAAGTCTCGGACATTGTGAGTGACAATGTGCTGGCATCCCGCAGCGACTGCGACTTCGAGCACGAACTCATCATCTGGATCACGTAACAATGGGCGCCACAGAAAGTAGATGGGCTGTCGCTTTCCTACGGCACAGAGATAATCGACGATAGTCGTGACCTCGGAGCGTCGTATCCCTAAGCTTGCCGCGTGTCTCGTGAGTACAGCTTCGTATTCAACAGCCAGCGGAACGGAGATCGCTATCTCAAATACTCCCGCTCGCAACAACTCGATCAACCGAAAGGAGGCTCCTCGTCGAGATCGTAACGCTGCCACAAGCACGTTCGTGTCGAGGACCACGCGTAAAGCCATGCAGTATCATATGCAATACCATATTGGATCGCAATAACTTGGCTTCTTGGCTCCCAGGCAGTCTAACGCC
>JAYVFX010000218.1:0-3681 GCA_043772795.1 Deltaproteobacteria bacterium | reverse complement strand
TGAGCCTCAGTCGCCTGTGGCAGCAACAGGGCAAGAAAGAAGAAGCCCGGCAGCTACTGGCTGAGATTTACGGCTGGTTCACTGAGGGGTTGGATACAGGAGATTTGAAAGAGGCGAAGGCGCTATTGGAGGAGTTGACTTGAAGTGACTCTCGTCATTCAAGGGGAAAGCGCGGCTAGACTCTTTTTACACACTATTTGACACGACCTCTACGGATGCCGTTATACGTGACATCTTGCAATGCTCAGACGAGGAGATCGCTACGCTCAAAAAACAGAAAGTGTTGTAGTGAGAACGCATTCTGCTGATGGAAGCGAGGGGCAAAATCCACACAGGGAAAAAGCGTTGTCACAACCGACAGCGTTTCCAGCCCTGACTTTTTCGCAGGCAGGAACACTGGTATGGAATTCAGTAGGGGTTCACGGCGAAAAACCAACAACAGGAGGTAGAGTCATGCTGACACAAGACCGCTATCAGACGATGCTCATCGAGAAGCGCGCGAGTGGGGTCGCGCTCGCAACCCTCAACCGGCCCGAGAAATTGAACGCTATCAATGCCCGAATGCACACCGAGCTGACCACGCTGACGCTGGACACTGAGGATGACCCAGACGTGAAGGTGTTGCTGGTCACGGGGGCCGGACGCGCCTTTTGTGCCGGGGGCGACTTCAGCGGGCAGCAAGACTCGCCGGCCATGGGAGGCGGCCAGACAATGCGTGAAGCGCGGCAGATCGTCGACCATCTGCTGGATTGCTCGAAGCCCGTCATCTGTGCAGTGAACGGCTATGCCATGGGCCTGGGAGCGAACTTTGCGCTGCTGGCCGATGTAGTTGTGGCAGCCCGGAGCGCGACGTTTGCCGATACCCACGTGCGCATGGGGATTGGGGCCGGGGACGGCGGGCAGGTGATCTGGTCGCTGCTCATGGGCGTGAATCGCGCGAAGTACTTCCTTATGACGGGCGAGCGCGTCTCCGCAGAGGAGGCGGAACGGCTGGGGCTCGTCAATTTCGTCGTCGATGATCAGGAGCTCATGGCGAAGGCCATGGACATTGCCGAGCGACTCGCCCGCGGCCCGGCCCGCGCGATCGCGGCCTCCAAGGTGCCGATCAACAAGTACCTCAAGATGGTCTCGAATCTGATCCTCCCGCTCTCGCTCAGCCTGGAGGGCGCCACCATGACGACCGCCGACGCTCGCGAAGCGGCCCAGGCCTTTCGAGAGAAGCGCGAGCCCAAGTTCACTGGTCGGTAGTGGATCGGGAGCGCATCACAGAAGCGGGGAGGCGTGCGCCATGCGAGAGACACGCTCGACAGGTGTCGCGCGTTTGCTACCGTGTGGAATCCTCCCCCTCCCTCCAGCACGCCGATATGCGAACGGCGCGCACACCGGGTGCCGCGGGCAGCCTGCTCCGTCGGGGGACTTGCTGCCCGCGCGTTCTCACAAGATGTGCAAGCACCGCCTAGATGCCTGGTCCCATTGCGGCCAGCACGCGCAGAGCGGAGAATCGCGGTGCATGAAAACCGACTCCGTCTTCTATCGCTTGTTTCAAACCACGCCGCAGCTGTTCTTTGCTTTACTGGACCGCCCGGCAGAGCAGGCAGCGCACTATCAGTTTACCTCCGAAGAACTCAAACAAACCGCCTTCCGTATCGATGGGATCTTTCGGCCTCCCGATGACCAGCCCGATTGGCCCTTGTTCTTTGTCGAAGTGCAGTTTCAACTTGATCCAGAACTCTACTCTCGTCTCTTTGCCGAAGTCTTTCTCTATCTGCGGCAGCACCGCCCGGTACAGCCATGGCACGCGGTCGTGATCTATCCCACGCGTGCTGTTGATCCAGGCGCGCAACGGTACTATCAAGTGTTGGTGAACGGTGGGCAGGTGACGCGCGTGTATTTGGACGAATGGGCGCGACCCCGGCAGACGCTCATGCAACGGGTCATGGGCGTGCTCCTGGCCGAGCCGCCCCAGGCGATTGCGGAAGCGCAGGCGGTGCTGGCACGGGAGGAGGATGGAGGGCGGACGCCACTCATAGTAGACTTGGTGGAGACGATTTTAGTGTATAAACTATCCCCGACGCTGAGACGGGAGGAGATACAGAAGATGCTTAATCTCGACGACGTGGATCTCAAACAGACGCAGTTTTATAAAGATGTCTTTGCGGAAGGCGAACAAGAAGGCCGCCAGAAAGGCGAACAAGAAGGCCGCCAAGAAGGCCGCCAAGAAGGCGAACAAGAAGGGCGGCACAAAGAAGGGGTTGCTCTCATTCTGCGCCTGCTCCAGCGTCGCTGTGGTGAGGTAGCTCCTACGATTAGAGAGCAGGTCGCGCGATTACGTTTGCCGCAACTAGAAGCCTTGGGCGAAGCGTTGTTGGACTTTCATGGTGTAGCAGATCTGGAGCAATGGCTGGCGACCTCCGGACAGTAAGGAGCAAGCTGAGTAGGGTGGGCAATGGAATCCGGGAACCCCTTTCGTTGCTCCTCGATTCCGCTCTGCTCCATCAAGGCTACTTTGCTCGTGCATCTCATGTGTTGAGAGATGAAATCCTCACGGTATGGGTAAAGGGATCAAGATGTTCTGTAAGTCCCCTCGCTGCTCGTTCGAGGCGTCCAGACCCTGCCGTTACGCTTGGCGGTATAAGTGTATTGTTTGTGACGTAATATTTTGTGACGAGTTCGGCGCTGCGTCTTTCCCTGACTTCTACCTGGCATTTTACGCGAAGGATGCTCATGAGCACGAGCACCCTTCGCTGCGAGATCTTCGCCGCTCGCCAGGCAGAAACACGTTTTGTCTCCTGTCGTCTAAGCGAAGAGCTGCTGGCGCATAGCGAACGCTTCTTTACTGCAACACAAAGCCCTCATAGCCCTTGGCTGCTGCCTCGGCACACTTGGCCCGATAAGCCGGAGCAGGGAGGGGGTTGAGGAGGACAGCGCGAGGCTTCCCTGGAATATTCGTGCCCATAAACCACGCTGACTTGGCCTTGGTAAAAATCGAGCCGTCGGCCACCTTGTTGATGTACTCGATCCACGCGTCTTCCACCTGCGGCTTGGGGGCAATACTCCTAAAGCCCTTCTCGCACACATAGCGGATGCAATCGGTAATCCATTCGACGATCGACTCAGCGCAGACCGTGTAGTTACAAAATGCAGTGTTGATGGCAATGAAGAAGTTCGGGAAGCCTGCTGTTTGCAACCCGAGGTAGTTGCGCGGCCCATTGGCCCACTTGTCCTTGATCGTTTGTCCACCTGCGCCGCGAATATCGATCCGCGTCAACGATCCAGTCACCGCATCAAACCCCGTCGCATAGATGATGACGTCGAATTCATACTCTTTTTCAGTGGTCTTGATGCCGTTGGGCGTGATGCGCTCGATCGGGGCCTCGCGCACGTCCACTAGCAGGACAGTGAAACGGACGTAGCTCGGCGATCGTGCAAAAATCTTTCTTATCACCCGTGGTGATAATACACGGGGGCAGCCGGGATGCTCTGCGACTTTGACCGACCCCCAGCTACTGCTGACGGGCCAGTATAGCAGCACCGGTCACAACTTAAGGGCAGAGGCCGGTTTTTTGGTTGTCGCGCCACACGTTTGGGTTCCGTCTCCCTCCGGGAGAAGGTCAGGATGAGGGAAACCAGAAGTACCAACTCCTTTTTTCTGCCCCACACCCAAGCCCTCTCCCGGAGGGC
>JAYVFX010000217.1:0-13159 GCA_043772795.1 Deltaproteobacteria bacterium | reverse complement strand
GGCGATGGGCATACTCGACCAGCACCGCCAGGGGCGTCGGGAGCGGGAAGTCACTCCAGCAGTATTTCCAGTCCCCCTGCTGCCCCCGGCCCGGGCGTTACCCAAGTAACCAGCCGACCTGCCGGGTCCCCTCCACCCGCCAGCAGCGCAGGGCGAGAAACTTCGCCCGCCACCCCCCCGTGGCGCCTTCACGCCAGGCGATGCTGTGCCAGGCACGCCGGGGTTGTGTGACCAGCACCTCATCGGCCCGACGCACGGGCCGGTCGGGGCCCCGGCCCAGGACGACACTGAAATTGGCTCGCACGGCCATCACGTGGCGTTCCTGTCGCTCGGCTAACCCATTGAGAAAATTGGGGTTATCCCCATAATCGGCATCCCCCGTCACGCATTTATGCTTGCCTCCGCACCGGTTCGCCTCCTCCCGGAGCGCCAGGGCAATCTCGGCTTTGGTCGCCAAGACGAGGGCCTGGGGAATCTGCGCGCGCTTGCGTCGCTCCTCATCCGCCACCCACCCCTGGGGCAAATACAACCGCGTCGCCACCGGCCACGCCAGGGGGCGTTCGGCATAATGACAATTGACCGTCCCCTGACAGTTGGTGATTTTCCCTCCCGTCCCTGTCTACTGCCGGGCCACGCCCGCCGAGGGGCGGCCCTTTTTGGCAAAGCCGGTATCATCAAAGATCAGTCCCCCCTCCCCGGTGCGGGGCAGGCTCAGCATCTGGGCGATCCGCTGGCGGTTGAGCGCCTGCTCATCCCACACCATGTCGGGCAGCAGATACTGCCACTGTTGCTCGCTCATCTCCGGCATCACCGCCGCCAACGTGTCACAGTTCTTGTGGGGATGCTCACTGAGCAACCCACTCACATACTGGCGCAGGGTCTCCGCGCTCGGCCCTTGGGTGAAATGCACCCGCACTGGGGCCAGGAATTCGGCCAGCTCCGGTAGTGGGCTCTGCGGCACTTGGGGCATCCGCTCTTGCCTCGGTTGCGATTTCGTGGTGTTCATGGCCGGAGATTAGCTCAAATCGTTGCCTCTAACAAAGTAGTATTAGGCTGGCCTACGTCGAACTGTCCCGGCTTTGGAGAAGAGGGAGCAGAGGGAGGATAGCCCGCTAAGAGATCATTCACTGTTTCGATAAGCTCGACTATCCCCAGCGTATCCTCTGGATGGTCTAGCTCCGATCGCTTTCTGATGTTCTGTTCGGCCAAGAGAGCAAGGCTACGTGTTCTACCAGATTCTTCGAGTGGGCGGAGATGTTCAGGTAGGTGTAAGAGAAAAGTCTGGTTCAGCACTCCCTGTAATAAACGGTGGATCATTGAGCCGTTGCCTCCCTTCGCAACATTACTGCTCCCTTGAGAGAGAAGAGGCAGGCGGTAGGGAAACCGCTCTTCAGCCGTGTTAGCTAGACACAGTCTAGCCTCTTCTGACGAACGGCATCATAGCATCACAGGATGTTTCTGAGAAGACAGAACCGTTCTACCAATCGTCACGCAATCATTCTCGTGAGATTCTCTCACTTTCCCGTAGTTCTTCCTCCCATCGCTCGGTAAGCGGAGGAACTCCCAAGTCTGCAATGAGGAAACGAAGAACATGCTCGATGGTCACTCCACCGGTAGGAATATGGAATTTTGAGAGTGAGAAATCGGACGATGCACTACGGGAATCACGATGGAACTGGACGTGATGGCGACTGTAGGAAAACTTGGGATCGATCATCGGAGATACATACTCAAAGCGTACCTCTGCTTCGTCATCGACTGAGGCCGTCTGCTGAATGCGGTGAGCATATTGAAGGACACGGAGAGTGTAGCTTCGCCCTTCTGGAGCTGCTTGTAAGCCGAAGCTGAGGTACAAACGCCACGGAGAAGACGGAAGAGGTATTGCTACGGCATCGTTTTGGGAACTTTCAAAATGGAGTAGTGTCCGTAGTTGCTTAGCGTGGCGGACGGTAAACTCTAAGCGGTAGTGGGTGAGAACGGTATTGAGCGTGCGGTTGAAGTGATCCTGAACGGTTTGAAACACTTCCCGTGGGGTGCGTGTAAGAATAGGCACGAGAGAAATCCGTCCAGTTAATAGTCCAGGAGAGCAGCCAACATCGAGAGATACGCGAGATACCCGTTCGGTCCAGTCCGTTCGATCGAACCCTCCTGCAATCGCCGCAGATACTCCTCTCCGGTCATTCCGAGTCCTTTTCGCGCGCTTCTATCGATGAGAGCGAGAAGTTCCTCGTCGGAGAGTTCATGGACACCGTCCGTTGTTGGTTCGACGGTTTCTGCTGTTACTTTCTCGACCGCTTGGGAATTCATGAAATACGCTCCTTCTTGCCGTGTGTGCACCATGTGGGAAAATGTGTGTACAAATGAGTCACGATAGGAATTATAAGAAATACGAGAACAAAGGGAAAGAGCATGGTTTCTCAAAGAAAACCGGGGAGTTATTGCTAACTCCCCGCTGGTGCTCGATTTTTCCTCACTGTCTGTGAACGGCCTACGAACCTGTAGGCCAGAAGTTCGAATCTTCTACGGCGCATCTTTCTTTTCAATTGCTGAAAGGGGAAAGCCTCAGACTATGGACTGTTTTCCTCCCAGCCCATGACTCTTGATCCCGAAACTCTTCTTCATTCTGTGGTGTACACCGCCGTCTTTGGGTAGAAGGCGTACCAGCCAAACCAGTACGAGACGTGCCCGCCAAGACGTGGGAGTTTTTCTCCGCTCTTGGGATTCACCAATTGTTCTTCCTGTATTTGCCAGGATTCGCCACTTTTCGGATCGACGAGCGACATCGTGGAATCTCCAGGTGCAAAAGTACGATTGCCGCGTTCATAAGCGCGGGCGGTGCGTGTTTCTGCATCTCCGACAATCACCAGATTCACGCCAGCATGGGCATCGTTGATGATCTTCTTCTTTCCGAGTGTTTCCATCGGATAGGCTTTGGGCTGACCTTTCAGCTGAATGGCGAATACGTAACTTTTTGTTGCTAAGCGCTGATCGCGGGGAAACACTGGAAACATCGTCTTTGGACTGGAGAAATAGTTGCCGTATGGTTGGCCAGGTGTGTAGTCACGTTCATAGCCAGTGTTGATGTCGAGGACTTTTGTGTCGGGGTGATCGCGTAACCAGTGTTCCCAGCTGGTGATCGTCACCGGAAGGACCTTCAGTTTAATCCCGCTCTTGGTCAACGAGCCGACCACTGGTTCTCCGGTTAGATTATGCCACAAACTCTCAGTTTGGTGATCGTACATTAATTTATTGCTGCGATAGAGAAAACCAGAAGAACCGAAGGTATATGTTGTCCCACTCACGGTGGTATCGTACAGGATCCCTGATCCGCACAACGTTCAATACGAGAGCGTGACCGCCTTGCCGCCGACGACATCATTAAACATCTCGTGCCAATCAAGAATTCTCAACGGATAGGCGCGATGATCGCCGTTGATGGAAACGCCGAATACTAAATCTTGGGGTGTGAGGTAGGTTGCTTCGGTTGGGCTGACATGTTTGGGATTGGTGAGTGCTGGGATGCCGTCCTTCCGTACGCCGCCCCAGACCATTTCTTCGAGGCGGAGGCGATACGGCACTCCGGGATAGAGCAAATTCTCGAAGCCAGGGTCGATCCGAGTATAGATATTGGCTTTCCACGCCAGAAAATTTTTGTTGGCATGGATCTCTTCATGCTGCGCTAGCCATTCGTGCCATTTGTCCCAGGCATCTCCCAGCTTCTGGTCAGTGATTCGTTCCAAAACCGGGACCGGCGAGATACCAAACAACTCATTGAAACGCAGGAGTTCGATGAGCACAGGGATAGCGGCGGGATTTTTCAGCTCTTCGAGGGCTTTCAAGGCCTCGACACGATAGTGCTGACTCGGGTGCGTCAGATTCGCGACGAGAGCATCGACAAGCAAATCGTCGTGTGACGCAGCGTGACTAGAAGAGGGGAAACGGTCAAAAGGGGAAACGGGGAACTGGAGAAAAAAGAAGAGGGCGAAAAGGGGAAAAGGGAAAATGGGGAGACGAGGAAATAGGAAAACCGCGAATGACCTTAGAGAATACCAGCGCTTCATGCACCCTCCTTGCCGCTATGATGATATGTTCTCTAACTACTTCTCTCCTGACAAAGTTCCGAGACCCTAGAGGGTGGAGTTAGGAGTTGGGAGTTAGAATTTCCCCACCAACGCCTAACCCCAATAGTGTTCGGCACAAATTTTGACGTTGGGTAAAGGGCCGGGCAGAATTCCCTCTCCCACCGGGAGAGGGCTAGGGTGAGGGAGTGTAATAAAGAATACCGCTCGTTCTTCCCCTCGTCCTGACCTTCTCCCGGAGGGAGAAGGAACCTCATGTCGCACCCGCATAACGAGTGCCGAACAGTATTGCCCCGAACCCCAGCGAGTTTACTCGCCAGCAAACCACCGCCGCGGATTATCGACCAGCATCGTACGAATCTTGGCTTCACTGACACCGGCTTCTTTCATCTGTGGAATCAGGTTCTTGAATAAATGAGTTGGGTGATAGTTGGCAAGGAGATGTTGCTGGGCTGGAGGGACAGCCATGGCGCGTCCTTTGAAACAGCCGACAGAGTCGTGCGAGAGGACAATGCGATCGGCATAGCCAACCCCACAAAGGCCAATCACCGAGGCGAGCCGCAACTTGTCTGGCAAGATGATTTCCAGGCCAAAACGGTCACAACCCAAATATGCGCCTTGGTCCATGATCGAGGTGTGATAGGCCAGATTGGCGGTATCTCCGCTATGACCGATAATCACCTTTTTCGGATCGACCCCTTCACTCGCAAAGAGTGCGAGTTGCTCAAGACCGAGCATTGCCTCGTCAGTATGGGTGGTGATCGGCGCACCAGTCGCTTTGTGAGCGCGGGCGGCAGCTCGTAAACACATGTCCTCATACGGAGTGATATGCGGTCGTCCGAGTTCGTTTTTCAGCACCCCAGTTGCGCACTTGATGAATCCGGCTTTCACTCCGGTGTCGCCGATACCTTCAGTGAGTTCGTGGGCATACAGTTCAGCAATTTCATCCGCGCCGGTACCGAAATGTTGATAAAACTTGAAATAGGCACCACCGAGATCTTCCTTATAGAGTCCGGTAGCGCAGATCACTTGCAGACCTGACTTCACCGAAGCCTCAGCCATAAACTCTGGATCACGTCCCAAATCCGACGGGCACGGGTCCATAAACGTCCCCACACCGAGCGACTTCAGTTCTTTCAGACGGTCAACGCACAGTTTCAGCGCTTCATCGCGTTTGAATCCTTTGACGACGATACTATCCGCTTCCCAGCCAGACCAGGCGATGAGCAAATGCTCATGGACCAGCGTGGTTCCCAATTCCTGCGGAGTGCAGGTACCTGTAACGGTGTTAATTTTTGCTGGCATAGATCCTCCCTTTTTGAGAATGAAAAACTAAAAATTAAGAAGGCAAAAGAGGGATTTGTTTTAGTTTCTCATTTTTAATTCTCCATTCTCCATTCTCCATTTAGCTATATTTTACGGCAAACCCAACAAACTCTCCCGTTCCTTCCTGCCACTCAACGTTTACATCTGCGATGACCGCGCCGGATGGCCCTTCGTGGCACCAAGTAACAAGCTGTATAAGTTTCTCTTTGTCACCTTCGGCAATCAGCTCAACGCTCCCATCTGGGCAATTGCGCACCCATCCCGCCAGACCAAACTGCCGCGCCCGGTTACGGGTTGATGCACGGAAATAGACGCTTTGCACTCGGCCGCGCACGATCACGTGAACTCGCTGGAGCATAGTGTGAGTTTTCTATACGAGATTGGTGCTGGGAGCGAGGGCCGCGAGGCAGTCCTGAACGCGTGACACTATAAGTTCTGAGAATGAGTTGCTAGTCGAATTTGGCTACGGCACCAGTATTTCATGGAGTTTTCGCCTCACTGTCTGTAGATCATTTTCGGAAAGTGTCCCAAGCTTACGGCTTATCATGTCCTGCTTCACAGTGCGGATAATCCCCGTGACAACGGAAGGGTACAGAAGCCCGGCTTCGCGCCACGCTCGGACTTTGCAATCCCCAACCAGCAGTCGGGTCACATTGCTTGTAATTGCTGCGACAATTGCTTCTTGTCTACTACGATGGTATCGGTCGGTGCTAAGAATCAAGGCTGGTCGTTGTTTTACCCCACTCTCATCAGAGAATACGAAGTTAACCAGAACTACATCCCCAGGATCATAAGCGATCATACGCAGCGTCCTGAGCGTTGTTCCACAACTCAGCGAGAACAGGGTCGGTATGGGCACTTAGCGCGAGCAGGCTTTCTCGTTCTCTTTCTTCACTGAGATCTTCTTTTAGGCGTTCTTGTACGGCTTCTAAGACGTATTGGTGAATAGAAAGGTCTCGCCTCGCCGCCGCCTTACGGATACGAAGTTGCGCTGCTGGCGAAAGGTCGATACTCAGTCGAACGCGTTTCTGTGGGGCTGTTGCCATGATGATGGTCCTTTTGGCTGAGCGTAGTTTTCTCCTCACATTGTGTCAATACATAATACAATCGTAGAAGATCTGCGATGAAACTGCTGCTTGATATGCATATCCTACTTCGCATTATGAAAAATTACTCCAAGTGTGAAACGCGAGCCCGAAGTGATCGTACTCACCCCATGTCGCACCTGCACGCGGTGATAGCCGCGTTTACCGAGTGCAGGTCGATAGCGAGTGGTGAAAATCAGCATTTCACCTTGTCCGGTCGTAATCGCTTCACCGCGTGACTGAGCACGTGGACGTTGCTCGACTAAGAGAAACTCACCGCCAGTGTAGTCCTCTTCGCGACAGCTCAAGAAAAACGTGAGTTGCAACGGAAACGCAACCGCGCCGTACAAGTCCTGATGCATACAATTGTAGCCTTCGGCCTCATAGTACAGGAGTAACGGCGTTGGACGTGTTTGTCCGTGTTCACGACAGTAAGCGAGAAAGTCTGTCAGCGTCGGTGGATACTGTTCAGAAATGCGAAGAGCTTCCATCCAGCGATTGGCGATCGGAGCAAGGCGTGGATACATCTGTTCGCGGAGCTGCTGGACCAGCGGCGGTAACGGATCGGCAAAGTACTTGTACTCACCAACGCCAAAACGATACCGAGCCATGTCCGTACGACTGCGAAACTTCTCGTCTTTGCCATACAGAGCAATGAGCTTGTTGCATTCCGCTGGAGTGAGCAGTGACGGAGTTTTGGCGTAGCCACGGTCCCACAGGGATTGTTCGAGGGTTGGCCAGTCAAGATTTTCTATGCGTTTTTTGAGGGTCATGGGCAGAGACCCTACCGTGAGAGGAAAACTCTGGCAATGCAGGACAAAAATGCGTTACGTTGATCAATAAAGCCGGGGATCAGATCCCCGGCTACCATCCGAAGCCCCTTCGGGGCATTGGAAGAGGGAGGCACCCCGAAGGGTGTAGAAGTGTAGCCGGTGGTTTGACCACCGGACTTTACCCAATCATCTGCAAAAATTCCTCTTCCTCGACAATCTTCACCCCAAGCTGCTGTGCTTTATCGAGCTTCGATCCTGCTTCCGCGCCAGCGATGACATACGTGGTGAGCTTCGAGACACCGGAAGACACTTTGCCGCCGAGAGTTTCGATGCGTTTCTGTGCTTCTGGGCGTGTCATTGAGGCTAAGGTCCCGGTCAGCACGAACGTTTGCCCGTTGAACTTACCGTCGCGTCTAGCGGCGACCTTCGGGAAATGCACTCCTGCTTGCAACAGTTTGTCTATCACCTGGCGATTCTGTTGTTGCGCGAAGAAGTGGGCAATGCTGCGCGCAACTTCTGGTCCAACGTCTCTCACTTCCTGTAATTGTTCCTCGCTGGTATCCATGATGTGCAGAAGATCGCCAAAATGTTCAGCTAGTTGTTTCGCCGTCGCTTCTCCGACGTGACGAATCCCTAGTGATGAGATAAAGCGGGGCAGGGTAGTCGTTTTACTTTTTTCGATCGCATTAAGCAGGTTCTGCGCTGATTTGTCGGCCATGCGCTCAAGCGATGCAATCTGCTCTTTGTTGAGGAGGTAGAGATCCCCTGCATCGCGGACGAGTTCTTTGTCTACTAACTGTTCGATGATTTTTTCACCGAGACCTTCGATATCCATCGAGCCACGTCCACCAAAGAATTTGAGACTCTCTTTCAGTTTAGCTTGGCAGGCAAGACCTGTACAACGGTATGCAGCTTCACCTTCTTCACGTTCTACTTCTGCACCGCACACTGGGCAGTTTGTCGGCATGTCGAATTTTTTCTCGTGTCCCGTGCGTTTGTCGGTGATGACCTTGACCACATAGGGAATAACATCGCCTGCGCGCTCGACAACAACGGTGTCCCCAATACGGATGTCTTTGCGCTCGATTTCATCCATGTTGTGCAACGAGGCATTACGAACTGTGACACCGCCAATGCCGACAGGTTCCATTTCAGCTACCGGTGTCAGCGTGCCGGTCCGGCCAACCTGGGGGACGATGTTGAGGATCTTGGTCGTGGCCTGACGGGCGGGAAACTTGTACGCCACTGCCCAACGTGGCGAACGCGAGATCTCTCCCAGCTGACGTTGCAGAGCAAAGCTGTTCACTTTAACTACTGTCCCGTCAATCTCAAACGGCAAGTCATCGCGGCGTCTCTCAAGGTCGTCGAAGAATACGAACACTTCGTCGAGATTCCGACACACACGCCGGTACGGAACCGGTTTGAGTCCCCAACCAGTAAGTGCTTCCGTGAACTCCCAGTGAGTAGCAAAGGATACACCTTCCACTCGTCCAAGCCCGTGGCAAAAGAGATCAAGCGGGCGTTTGGCAGTGACCGAGGAATCGAGCTGCTTTAGCGAACCTGCTGTCGCGTTGCGGGGATTGGCGAAGAGCGGTTCGCCAGCCGCTGCGCGCTCGCGGTTAAGTTGACGAAACGGTTCGGTTGGTAGGTAGATTTCGCCACGTACTTCGAGCAAGCGTGGGATGGGGTGGTGGGACCCTGGGAGTAAGGTGAGAGGGATGGACCGCACCGTCTTGAGATTGGCAGTGATATCTTCTCCCGTTATTCCATCGCCTCGCGTGGAACCAACGGCAAACTTACCGTTCTCATACACTAACTCAACGGCCACGCCGTCAATCTTTGGCTCAGCTTCATACTCGATGGGTGCGTCGTTCTTGAGGAACCGTTGAATACGCTCTTGGAATTCTTGCATTTCCTCACGACTTAAGACATTGGCAAGGGAGAGCATCTGCAGCGAATGCCGGACCTGGGCGAACTCAGTGAGCGGGGGAGCCCCGACTTTTTGTGTCGGTGACGACGGGTCGCGGAGTTCGGGGTACTGAGTTTCCAACGCGACAAGACGACGAAACAATTTGTCATATTCCGCGTCGCTGACCAGTGGATCATCAAGGACGTAGTAGCGATAGTTGTGTAGGATCAGTTCTTGACGGAGGCGATCAACTTCATTTTTGCTGGCTTTATCCGCTGACATGACAGGTATTGTACAGAACGGCGCGAAAAAAAAAGGCCCCTTGGATCGTTCCCAAGAGGCCTTGCGAGGGACGGACAAAACAGGCAACGCTTACTCAACTTTACTGACATTTTGGGCTTGCAGACCTTTATCTCCAGTAGTGAGTTCGAATTGTACCGCTTCTCCAGCATTGAGGCTTTTGTAGCCATCTTGCTGGATTGCAGAGTAGTGGACAAAAACGTCCTCACCTTGCTCTTGCGCAATGAACCCGTAACCTTTTACGTTGTTGAACCACTTGACAGTCCCCGTTGCCATACAACCTCCTCCTCCACGCCCTCCTAGGGGATGAGCCGACGTGCTTCGAAATTTAGTCACCAAGAGTAGAGGTTCCCAGCGAGTTTGTCAAGAAAAAGGGAGACGCTGTAGGACTCTCGCTGTGAGACAATTCGGTGGGATGAAGTATGTCGTTGAAGACGCTGAGCTTGCCGGAAAAATACAATACCTGCGGTCGCACGCTAGCTCTGATCGAGCGGTACGGTGATCTGATACAAACTGCGACCGCGGCCCACTGAGAGTAACAGTCCCTGACTCATACGCGCATCAATCACTTTGCGACGGAACTCCGCTAAGGTTTTGACCTGATTCCCTGCGATGGCCAGGATCATATCGCCACGTGTGAACCCAGTCCGTTCGGCCGGTCCCCCAGCGCGAATTTTCTTTATCTCAAGCCCGTCTTTGGCTTCTGTGAGAGAAAACCCAAGCAGCTTCCAGGTCAGATCATCAGCTTTTTCTTGGGGAAAGCGACCCGCTGTGACGACGACCTCTGTTTCTTGACGGTCACGAGAGATCCGAAACCGCAGCTTGGCCCCGTTGCTGTAGCCCCGCTCCCGCTGCAGATATTCCTCGCTCGACTGGAGGGGCTTTCCGTCTAAACTGACAATCACATCGCCACGCTGCAAACCAGCTGAGACTGCAGGACTTGCCGGTTCGATGGAACGGACCAGCACGCCTTGTTTCTCTTTCAGCGAAAAATGGGAGGCTAATTCTGGGGTCAGCGTTTGGGTGGCAATACCGATCCACGGGGGTTCGACCGTGCCGTGGCTGATCAGCTCTTCGACAATCCGTTTCGCGCGAGAAATCGGGATCGCGAAGCCAATTCCTTGTGCTTTGCCGTAAATGGCGGTGTTGATGCCAATCAATTCCCCTTTGATGTTGAGCAGCGGTCCACCGGAGTTGCCTGGGTTAATCGACGCGTCGGTCTGAATAAAGTCATAGTAGGTACGGTCGCCGGTATTGAGCGAGCGATTCACCGCGCTAATGACACCAGTTGTGACAGTCTGTGAAAGTCCAAACGGGTTGCCAATCGCGATAACCGTCTCGCCGATCATGAGATCCTCAGACGTGCCGAGCGGCAGATGCGGAAGCGATTTGGCATCATCGACTTTCAGCACTGCGAGATCTGAGTCTGAATCAGCCCCGACCAGACGGGCATTCAATTTTCGTTCATTCGCGAGTTGGATTTGCACTTTTCCCGACTGCAGTACGACGTGTTCATTGGTGAGAATGTAGCCCTCCGGGCGAATGACGACCCCAGACCCTAGACTGCGTTCGGTCCGTCGTTGCGGGGACGCCTCAAAGAAGTCGCGAAAGAAATCTTCGAACAACGGGTTGCCGCCGAATGGGTTCGCAGGTTGTTCGACTTCCTGTGACGAAAAGATGCTGACAATGGCTGGGCTCGCCTTCTCGACGGCGACGACTACCGGACTACGACGACTAATATTTTGTGACCAGCTAGTGGTGGGAGTCCCCAAGAGCTGGGAGAGGAGAATGATGAAGGAGACACGAAGTAAAATGCAAAGGAGCGGCGGGCGCACGTTCATGTAGGGACCTACGAGATTTCGTAAATTGCTGGCTGTTGTTGTGTGATGCAGTGAATGGCACCAAGTCCCCAGACCAAATCTGTACAGTCGACGCCAACGACGTGGCGGGTCGGGAATAGTTCCTGCAGCGTCGCGAGGGCACGTGTGTCATTGGGGCAGTCATATATCGGAACAACGACTACACCGTTGGCGACGTAGAAGTTGGCATAGCTGGCGGGAAGGCGGGTACCGTCGTAGTCGACGGGACTTGGCATACAGAGTGGGACGATACGTAGTAGATTCCCGTCTTGGTCGGTCATTTTTTGCAGGCGTACAAAATTATCTTGTAATAAAGCGTAATTGGCGTCCGTTGGATCGTCTTCGAGCGCACATACGATCGTCGTTGGCGTCACAAAGCGAGCGAGGTCGTCGATGTGTCCATCGGTATCGTCACCGACAATACCATCGCCGAGCCAAAGGATATGTGTCACTCCAAGATAGGCGCGCAGATACGCTTCGATATCCTCGCGGGTAAGGGTCGGGTTGCGATTCGGATTCAAGAGACACGCCTCTGTTGTCAACAAAGTTCCACGACCGTTGACATCGATCGAGCCACCTTCGAGGACGATTCCGGGCTCAAAGAATGGCAGGTTGAGCAGCTTGGCAATTTTTTGTGGAACGATATCGTCAAGATTCCAGGGACCGTACTTCTCTCCCCATGAATTAAAAATCCAATCTGTAATAGCTAACTCCTGCTTTCCTTCATGGGTACGGCGGACAAAAATTGGGCCATGATCGCGAGCCCAGGTGTCGTCGGTCGGAATCTCGCAAAAGCGTACCGTACTGAGATCAAGACCTGCCTGCTTGAGCAGTTTGCGGGTCTCTACGGCGGCTTCTGTGTCATTGACACAAATACTTACCGGTTCGTGAGTATGCAACGCTCGCACGATATCGATATAGATGTCAGGTACGAGGTCAAACTTCCCTGGCCAGGTATTGAGGTTATGTGGCCAGGCGAGCCACGTTGCTTCATGCAGTTCCCATTCGGCTGGCATCCAATAGCCGAGGCTGGTAGGGGTAACACTGGGAATCGATACAGAGTGAGACATACGGAGGAGAATTGTAAGTCATCACCCGCGGGCGTCAATGGCTCAGCCGCTGATACTACCATCAGGGCCAAAAATTCCTGCTCTCCTTTTGACAGTGGAAATTAAAGGCTTTATATAAAGAAGACTTTCTGACACTGACTGATAGAGGCAGCGCGAACGCCGTTGATGAGTGTAACACGATATTTCCCAATGCGGCCTTCTCTCCGAATACGAGAGCCAAGCGCTACTTTTCTCCGCTGCTTCTGTTTCCTTTCCCTACGATTGCACCGGCTGGATACGGGAGATTCCTTGCAACAAACGAAGTGGTGGAGTGTATAACTTCCACCCATTGTGGATAAGCTGTTCGCCAACAACCCAAGGAGGGTACGTGTACCCATGGCAGTAGCAAAAGCAAGCGTACGGACTACAAAGGAACCTCGCCTCGTTGCCGCAGTGTCTGGCGGAAAACGGGCTGCTGGGGGATCTCGCCCATCAGCAAAGCGGAATGCCCTGGAAGAAACTATTGATCTCTATGGCGTGCGTAACTGGGGGAGTGAGTACTTTGATGTCAACCCTGAAGGTGAAGTCGTACTGACATTTGAAGGAACGCGCGGGACGCCTATCTCGTTGAAGGATGTCATTACTGAAGTGCAGAAGCGCGGACTGTCTACTCCTGTCGTCCTCCGCTTCCCGCAGATTCTCGACTATCAGATCAAGAAACTCGCAAGCGCGTTCAAGTCAGCGATCGAGGAGTTCGAGTACAAGCGCGAATACTTCCC
>JAYVFX010000216.1:0-2117 GCA_043772795.1 Deltaproteobacteria bacterium | reverse complement strand
CCGTTCTGGGCTAAAGCCCAGGAGCTTGGCGTGCCGATCGGCATCCATCCGACGCTCGAGCCGATGCCGCCCATGGCTGCCACGCATTTCGACAACATGCGCGGCGAGACGTGGTACTTCGTGGTAATGTCTTCCCTGGCCGTACAGGCAGCGATGACGACGATGTTCAATTACGGCACGTTCGACACCTTTCCGCACTTAAAGCTCATAATCCTGGAGTCGAGTGCGGGTTGGATCAGCGCATGGCTCGATCGTATGGATGCAAAATACGCGTCGGTCGGGCGCTTCAACCGCAAGATGCAGACACTGCCGAGTGAGACCTTCAAAACGAATTGCTGGATCGCTTGTGATCCGGACGAGAAAACCGTCCCGGCGATTATCGACCTAGTCGGTACGGATCGCTTTTTTTGGAACAGCGACTATCCGCACGCTGAGGCGAAACCAGGAGTGATGAATGATCTCGTACACATGGGAACCCAACTGAGTCCTGAAGCGAAAGCGAATGTCTTCGGCGTCAATGCCGCGCGATTGTACGACATCACCGGGCGACGTGGCGGGACGCAAAATCCGAAGCTATAACAGCAGAATAGGCTTACAGTTTGTTACAAAGGACGGGCGGGAAGCCTGTCCCACCAAGAACCTGTCGACGGCCATGTCGGCGAATTAGACAACATACGGAAGGAGCATAACATATGGTGAAGTACATTATTTGTGCGACACGTAAAGCCGGAATGACGTGGGAAGAATTCGATGCTTATTGGAAGAATCATCACGGCAACGTGGTCAAAAGCGTTCCCGAGTTCATTCGCCACGTCAGGAAGTATACCCAGTGTCACCTTGTGAAAGGAGCCATGCCACTAGGTGCGGCGGGCAACTACGACGGAGTGGCGGAACTCTGGTTCGATAGCGTCGCGGAGCTAGAGAAAGCCTTTAACGAGCCCCGTTATCTGGAAGTCATTCGCCCTGACGAACTTACATTTGTCGATCTCAACAAGTGCATGTCGTTCATCACGGAAGAGGTGCAGGTGGTGTGAGGCAATTTTCTACATACTTTTCCATCGCTTGTAGAAGGAGGGCTGCACATGAGTGGAAAGAAAACTGCACAAGGCATTGAGGTGCGGAAAGTCCCGTTCGAGTTTCCGTCGGACTTTCAACCGCATTGGCACTCAGACGATCCTGCGTTAAGCCAACTCATCAATGGTACGTCGATACTGCTGCCATACATGGAGCCCTTCATTTATATGGGCGCAGGCGGAAATACCTTGCTCGATTTCTTTACTGTGCCCATGCAGAGTGCGATAACGGCGTCGGTGCTCTTCGACCTGTTGATTGCCTTTGCCGCGTTCAATGTCCTGCTCTTTGCGGAGGGGCGAACGTTAGGCAGTCGCAATTTTACCATCTGTCTGTTGGTCTCGTGGCTGGTGGCGTTTGCGGCGGGCTTGCCGCTGTTCCTGTTCCTCCGTGAGCGGCAGAAACGGAGTGGATAATAGCTAGAAGAAAGTGCGATTGACGTTCCACAGTTCTTACCTCTCGACCCTCACCCTATCGCTCTCCCTAGCAGGGAGAGGGCAGCACGAGTGGAGCGAGTGCGGGTGAGGGTAATGTCCGAGGTAAACATATTTGTAATCCGCGCTCGAAGACAAAGGAGGAGCTTACTAAATGAATTATAATCCTCTATCACCTGAAGTGATAGAAAACCCCTATCCGTATTATGCTCACTTGCGTGAACAGGCCCCCGTGTATTGGATCGAACCTCTACAAGCGTGGGCACTTAGTCGCTATGCCGATGTGGATTTCGCCCTCCGCAATCCACAGATTTTTCCGTCTTCTGGGTTTACCAACCAGACAATGGGAGATCTCAATCCCACCCCTGAGATACCCTGGATCCTCGATATGAATCCACCCGATCATACGCGGTTGCGCAAGCTGGCAAACAAAGGATTTCTTCCCCGCTTGATCCGTGCCCTTGAACCGCGGGTGCAAGAAATCACACAGCAGTTGATCACCTCTCTGAGAAGCCAGACGGAAGGCGATTTGGTCACGACGTTGTCTGGACCCCTGCCGACAACGGTGATCGCGGAAATGCTTGGGGTCGAATCCACGCAGCTCAATCAATT
>JAYVFX010000215.1:0-2670 GCA_043772795.1 Deltaproteobacteria bacterium | reverse complement strand
ACACCATCTCCCCACGTTAGTCTTTGAATAGGTTATTCCCTGACAATTACTAACTATCAAGATCTGTTCGATAACGTACCTCGGTTTCCGACCTACCAGGAGGCCTATGAGTATTGCGCGCTCCAGTGTGAGAACAATTCATTCGAAGGACGTTGTGTGCAAATCTGGGTGAGTTACGAACCTGGTCCTCCCAAAACCGGTCCTTACTGGTGTCTGATTGGTGGCCCAGGGCCAAATACTAGCAACTTTGATTTCTTTTGGACTAGCAGTGAAATTCAGTGTGACTATCCACCAATTGGGACATATGGAGATTGGTACAATAGACAGCCCTAAAGGCGAACGATGAGCGTTTCCTCTGTTCTCCGGCACAGACCGGCGCCCCGCACGAAGGACGAATCTCGCGCCGCCGGAGAGCAGATAAACGCGGTTGAACTGAACCGCCCCGTCCGTAACCCTCGTCGTTGCCTCCCTGGTCCTGTCGTCGATTTCTACGGCGTGACTGCGTGGTGAGCGGGACGTGCCCGCGCCGTGCACGGGGGTGAGGGCACCTGCGTCCGACTCCGGGACGCTATGACACCTTCTGAGGGGTATCGCTCCTACAGCCTGTCCCAGAGGATCTTGCGACGAGAGTCGTTGGACAGCGGGAGCTCGAGGAACGCCTCGACCGACTTTGGATACTTCGAGTCGGCATGGGGATAGTCGGTCGAGAAGACCAGGTTGTCGTCCCCGAGCCATTCTCGGTACGGAGTGAGCGACGGGCGGCGTGGTAGACGCGCTCAGGAGCAGATCGGGGCAGATACCCCCTTTGAGTTGCTTATCTTCGCCGCTCTACAGCACTTTCCACAGCACGTGACATACATTGATCTCGTCCCAGTCTGGCAAGAGGCGGACGAGTTGGGATTTGATACCGCTTTTCTTTTTGACCACTTCATTCCCATTTATTCCGACCCTAATGGTCCCTGCTTTGAAGGTTGGACGCTGCTTTCCACGCTCGCTGCACAGACCAAGCGGGTACGGGTGGGTTTGTTGGTCACTAGCAACACCTACCGGAATCCGGCGATCCTGGCCAAGATGGCGGCGACCGTGGATCATGTGAGTCAAGGACGGCTCATCCTGGGGATCGGGGCCGGGTGGTTTGAGTTGGAGCATAAGGCCTATGGTATTCCCTGCTTTACGAACGGCGGCAGAGCGCAACGGCTTGGTGAAGCACTAGAAGTGATCAAACTGTTGTTCACGCAAGAGAAGAGTAACTACACCGGAAAATACTACCAGCTTAAGGACGCGCCGTTTCAACCCAGGACGGTGCAAAAACGACATCCGCCTATTTTGATCGGCGGCCAGGGACCGAAACTCATCCTGCCGGTGATTGCTCGACACGCAAATATTTGGCACCTGCGGGTACGAGAGGTTGAACCCGAGCAGGTCAAGAAACTCGTCAAGTAGTGTGGGGTGACCCTTAAGTTGTGACTGATGGAGGATAGGGGGCGCATGGCAAGCGCCCAAAGGTAGGCCGGAATAAGCGAAACGTTTCCGGCAGAGGGAAAGCCGGGAACGGCCTGCGGCTTCTTCGACTGGGCTCAGGACAGGCTTATCCCGGCCTACCTTTACCCAGCAGGATGGCTATTTGAACCCCAGCGAGGCCAGCGGGCTACGATCCACAACCGGCGCACGCTTGGTCCCCTCACTCAATGTGACCGAACCAGGAGTGCGCTCAAACGGGTCTGGCAGACCGAGCGCCCGCGCGTGCTCTTTGAGCGCCGGCATCACCTCTTCCGCGAATAAGCGCATGCTCGTACGCCGCTCGTCATCACTATGCGGCCCCTGGAGGCTCAAGATGATGAAGATACCGACGCGCAGGACGCTCATAATCCCCTTGATTTTTGGAATGACAGTCTCGGGCGTGCCGACGATCACCTGCATGTTCTGCTGCCCACGCATCAGCGCTGCCTGCAGCTTGCGCCGGACTTCGGCATAATCTATTTCGGCCCCAGCGCCCTGCATCTGCTCCTTCAGCTTCTCGCCGCTGATCCCCAGCCACGCGCTGGTCTGGGTCTTCGCCAAGGTGCGAATGGCCGCTTTCGAGTTGTAGCCTGGCGGCATCATAAATTCCGCCGCCGAGAACGCATTCTGCCCCCCACCGTAGACGAACCCCGCAGCCGCTTGCTGCGCTTTTTCCTCCGTCTCTCCCAAGGCCGTCGCGACCATATAGCCGAAATTCTCCGGCCCGGCATGATAACCATGCTTGGCCGCTTCGTCCGCGTAGAAGTCCCACAGATCGCACGTGGGCGCTAGCGGCGTGCCAAGACCGATATAGGGATAGCGATGCGCGGCGCACCACTCGACGGTCTCGGGGCTGAGCGTTCCGGGAATCCACATGGGCGGATGGGGTTTTTGGTAGGGCAGCGCCCACGGATTGACGTGGCGATAATGAAAATGTTTCCCCTCGTAGCGCCACGGTCCGGGGCGCGTCCAGGCCTGGATGATAAAGTCGTGCGCTTCGTTGAACAGCTCGCGGTTGTACGCGGGATTGGCATTATTGAAGAACTGCTCGCTGCCCGCGCCGCGCACCCAGCCGGTGACCAGTCGGCCGCGCGAGATCAGATCAATCTCGGCCAGCTCTTCGGCCAGCCGCAGCGGATGCTTGATGACTGGCAGCGGGTTGCCAATCAG
>JAYVFX010000214.1:0-2207 GCA_043772795.1 Deltaproteobacteria bacterium | reverse complement strand
CAATGACGCAGGAACGAACGGTGCGGTTAAACTTTCCTCCCGGATAGCAGAAAGCGGTTACCGCGTCGCCGAGCAGGTGCTCTAACTCTTGTTTACTCTCCGTCAGCTCATGAAGGATTTGGGTCCTTCCCAAGCGAGTGAGTTTTGCGTGAGTCAGCGTATGTGAACCGATCTCCATGCCCAGCCCTTTAAGCTGACGGAGTTGTTCGGTCTTCATCATTGGCATCTGCGCATAGCATAACGGCACATAAAACGTTCCCCGAATTCCGTGGGAAGCGAGAATATCCGCGAGCCGCTCATCAAGGGGATGGCCGTCGTCCCAACTAGTTGTGACTATGGCTAATTTTTGTGTATCAACGCAGTTGCGCACGTAGGTTTCTCCACTTGCCGAATGAGGTGAACGGGCCCAGTCGGTACCGTGCGGAGGAAGTTCCAGAATTGTTTACCAATGTCGTCAACAATTACAACACCGCCAGATTTGACTCGCGGCCACGCGGTTGAAAATTCATGTTTCTGTAACGATAACACCGTAGCATCGTCAGCGAAGAACAGGTCCACTTCACCGACTTCGTTTAGCACTTGAGGCAACAACCGTCTGCTACCGCCCAGATGTAACGTCCAGCGATGCCGCAACTCTTGTGGCACCGCCGCCCCAACAAAAGAAGCTGCCGTGTCGAGCAAGGGTGGAAGGTCGATGCTGATGAGCCGGCCAGCATTGTTGCGCTCCATGGCCAGGAGAAACAGCGCGGTACTGACACCATAACAGACACCGGTTTCCAGCACGATCTTCGGCTTCAGCTGTCGCGCTAGGGCGTAGCAGAGCATCGCCACCGTCCGATCAGCGTTGTACAGGAATGGATGCGGTGGGTTTTCTCGCTCAGCAAGCGTGCGCCTGAGCCCATCGACAACGGTTGCCACGGCCTGAGCGGCTTCACCGTCTGGTTCAAGCAGCGTGGCGAGCTCAGGCTGGGTAGCAGCGATGTGAGAACGAAAGGTCTCAAAGGTTTTGACCTCACTGAGGGGAAGTCTGCGAGGAATCAAGAGTTGATTGAGCTTAATCTCGGACAGAACAGAAATTCGCTCGTAGCGATTGGGCGCAAGCATAAAATTCCGAAGTTTCGCTAACATATGTTCCATGCCATTATCCTTTGTGTAGAGTAAGTGGGGCAAACGAAGCGGAGCCGTGCGTCTCCCTCGTGAACGCGAAGCGCTGGTGCTGTACCTGAACGATTTGCGACAGTCGTGGAATAAGCGACACGAGAGTCCAGAACAAAAAGTTAGCGGGCGCTTCAATCACCATTTCTTCACCTGTGATCCCTGCACAGCAAGCTGCAAGTAATAAGCTCCCGACGAGAAAGACAACTGGGAGCCGCCATCCTACCAAAAATAGTCGGATCGTAGAAACCACGAGTACCCCAAACAATATCATGAATACCGTACCGCCAACGATACCACCAGCGCTCACCATCTCAACAAACGCACTGTGAGCACTACCGAGAGAGTGATTGTACTCTAATGCTTCTCTTCGATACCCGTAGATGCCGAATCCAATCCAGGGTGAGGTTACCCATACTTGCGATAAGAGGTGAGTCCACAGCGGTATCCTATCGCTCATGTCACTGATGCTGTCTGGGTCTCGGATTACCCAACCTGTGATCGTCGGCATCCAGCCAATTATTGCCGCCAATGGCGCAAAGCCAAGAAGTATGCGGGATGCATAGCGTAGCCGCGGGATTGGGGGTTGGGTCAATGTCGCCAAGAGGAAAAAAATCCCGGCGGCGATATACGACGTGCGGGATTGCGACAACAGTAGGCAGATGGTGGACAGCACAAGTCCCGCGCGCACAACACTGGGCTTCACCGCGATCGGATAACAGAGAGCCAAGATAAGTCCAGCGACCCCAATGGCCCCTGCATCGCCGACCGATTCTCCACGTAACCGATAGCTCTCTTTTGGCATTACGAGCTCAGGTGCATATACCGCTGCAACTAACAAGATCACTTCCAGGACAAGGTAACCCAAGAAGAGGTGCGTCAGTATCGAGTCAATGCCGAATCTCCGGATCCATAGAAACGAGAACAACATCAAGACCAGGAGCTGGAATGTTTTATAGAACGACAACATGTAGGCTGGCGAAAAGAACGCGGAAAGAGACAGACATCCGACCAGCAGCAACACCAACTTTTGTGTTGTGCCCAGACGCGGC
>JAYVFX010000213.1:0-17696 GCA_043772795.1 Deltaproteobacteria bacterium | reverse complement strand
ATCGAACTCCTGCACGTATATTCAGATCCTGCCCGAGATCCACGCCAACACACACTCTCAGTGGTCTTCATAGCTACCGCGAAAGGCCGGCCGACAGGTACCGATGACGCGGCGGAAGCGGAGGTATTTCACGAGAACACACTTCCTTCTCCGCTCGCATTCGACCATGCCAAGATTCTGCAGGATTATTTTGCGTACAAGAAGACCGGCAAACGGCCACGGTACAATTGGGGGGCTAGGGGCTAGGGGTTAGGAGTTGGGGACTAGAAAAGAGAAAGAAGGAAAGAGAAACGGTGGGGTGAAGATATTTAGTCTAGGAAGCAGCCGCTTCGCCCTAACCAGACGCTGGCGTAAGCGACATTGCGGGAATCACAAGACAGAAAAATAATGAGCCCCTGTCTTGAACTGCACTTTTAGAGAGGACGGACACCTAGTGCCGCCCTCTCTATCCTTACTACGACGATAACCTCTACTCTGCGCCTATCCCACCAATGTACGTCCCATACTGCCGATGAGCCGGGAAAGCCGCGTCCCAACGCAACGAAGCCTGTGCACTATTGGCCGTTTGTACTGAATAAGCGACGGCCTGAATCGGGGTCTGTAACACTGGAGGATTGCTTGCCGTGATCCACGGTACCGTCCCAGGAGCAGTGCCAGCCGGAACTGTTCCATCGTATCCACAATACCCAAAGGTGCCACAGTCGAACCGGACTCGTAGCCACCCGCCCGGAGCACCAGGAGTGATGAAGCTCTCGCTAGCAATCGAATTGACTTGATCTGGTATTGGCAGGGATTTTACCGTCACATTTTCATCCTCGTCATAGACGGAAACGGAAACGCTGGCGGCCTGTCCAGTAGTATTACGATCTTTCCACAACCAGATATCCGACCGTCCTCCAATGGCAGCCGCCGAAAAGTAACGGATTAAGAGGCCGAGTGGACGATCTCCCGCCCCAGCAGTAAGCGGTCCTGGAGGGTTTGCGCTGCTCACCTGGGGAATGGTGCCCACTGACCCGTCGAGTCGCTCCCGGTTACCGTAACTGCTACCCGTAGTATTCGGTAAACACGACGTTGTAGCCCCTCCGCCTTGGGCCTCGAGACATTTGTTCAAATAAAACCCTAATGGTTCAGCATTGGGGCCAGCCATGATGTGACCTAGGCTGTTGCGGGCTCTGCTATCACTTTCGATACTCACAGCATTGAACCCGACCGCCGACCCAGCCGGGATGTCCACAAGATACTCGTGCCCGATTAAGAGATTCCAATCGGCAAAAGGATAACCAGGTTGCCCAGGAGCAATCGCGGTGGTGGCTGTGACAACATCTGCTGTTACATACCCACTCAAGATGTTTCCTACTGTCAACTGACTGATCACCGAGGCCGTGGCGGGGGTCTGTCCGCACTGCGTGGCCCCACCACTAGGATTGACTAGCAGGTCGAGCAAGCTGCAGGAAAACACATCGTGAGGTGTCAACGTCACGTTAAAGTTAAAGACAGGCTGGGATTTTGTGGTCCACACGGTGAAGTGGACAATGGTATGGGCTGTCGTGGTTGGCAGGCCGGCTGCTGTAAATGCCGCTGGCGGATTGCCGGTATTCGTGACCACGATCAACGTATCTTGCCGGGTAGTTGCGGTGGGCGTGGGGTTCAACTTGAAGAACGGAAATAAGAGGGTTGCCCCTGGTACGTCATCAGGAGTACCGGGCACAGCGCGCGCCCAGTCACTTGCCACCAACTGTATCCCGAGCATCACCAGGACTAAGATTCCGCTTCTTACCTTCTGCATGGTTACCTCCTTAATAGAGAGCCGGTTAGAGAGTCAGTGTTTCTTCTGACGCTTTTGTGATTTGATCCTCTGACATACGCTATTGCAAAAAATGACACAAGACGTGTGGTAGGTGGGGTTTGTCGTCAGCCCTATGAGGCTGACAAACTTCTGCTTTGTAGGAGTGAGGAGGCTCGATCGAGAAAGCCTTCGACCGAGAAACACCTACGCGTCGAACCAACAACTACAACGGCAACAACCGCTTCAATGCCGTTTCGATCTGATTGAGTCCTTGATCAAGATTCTTCATCGACGTAGCGTAGGAAATCCGCACGTGCTCGGAAGAGCCAAATCCTTCGCCAGCGACGAGGGCGACTTTCCCTTCTTGTAACAAGTAGAGAGACAAATCCATGGCTGACGAGATCTTTTTGCCCTGCCACTTGGCACCGAAGTACGAGGACACGCGTGGAAACACGTAAAACGCGCCTTCTGGCAAGGTGCACGAGATACCAGGCATGGTCCGGAGACGATCGACGACGTACTTCCGCCGTTTGGCAAACTCTTTGGCCATGATGCCAACGGGCTCTTGGGTCCCGGTCAATGCGGCAACGGCTGCCGCCTGGCTAATCGAAGTGGGATTAGAGGTGCTTTGACTCTGCAACGTTTCGATTGCGGAGATGAGTTCCTTAGGACCAGCCGCATAGCCTAAGCGCCATCCCGTCATCGCGTAGGTCTTGGACACCGAGTTGGTAATCAGTACACGATCACGTAGGTGTGGTTTGAGTCCGAGAATGTGTGGACAGTGTGGTGAGTCGTAGAGGAATTTTTCATACACATCATCGGAGATAACAAAGAGATTGCTCTTCTCGACCACATCAGCAATCGCGCGCAGTTCACTCTCTGTATAAGCTCCGCCGGTCGGATTAGACGGACTGTTGATCAACAACGCTTTACTCTGCGGAGTGATCGCTGCTTGCAGTTGTGCCGCGGTAATTTTGAATCCCGTCTTTTCATCGGTCATCAACAGCTTTGGTTGGCCACCAGCAAGGATAACCATATCGGAATAGCTCACCCAATACGGTGCAGGAATCAAAACTTCGTCACCGTCACCGAACAAGGCGTGAAAAGCATTAAAGAGCGTATGCTTGCCGCCGCAGTTCGATGTGACTTCCTGCATGCTATAGGTCAGTCCGTTGTCGCGTTGTAACTTGGCGATAATAGCTTCTTTGAGTTCTGCCGTGCCGCCGACGGGAGTGTACTTAGTCTTCCCTTGTTTAAGAGCGGTGATAGCTGCTTCTTTGATGTGTTCAGGCGTGTCGAAGTCTGGTTCTCCAGCACCGAAGTCAATCACGTCGATTCCCTGGCGACGTAGGGCAGCGACCTGCACGGTCACCATCAGGGTCGGCGAAGGTTTGATGAGTTGTAGACGTTTTGCGAGTTGCATATCTCTCCTCTAAAAATACGTAGGGGCACGGCACGCGGTGCTCCTACTGATAGTCTATAGCGGTTTTCGTTCAAGTGACGAAGATAAGTTCTTCTCTCAGACCGAAGATTAGGCAGACATAGTGTGAGAACAAGCTATTCACTCTATTCGTTCGAGTGCAAACCGCTATATAGACACGGCAAAATGTTTCTACGGCTTTTTCGCAAACTTTTCTTTGAGCCGCTTGACGACTTGGGGGGGGACGAGGCCGTCCACATTGCCGTCGAAGCTGGCAATCTCTTTTACTAGACGTGAGGCTGTATAGAAATGTGCAGCTCCAGTCATGAGAAAAATCGTTTCAATGTGCGGTTTCATCCGTCGGTTCATCAACGCCATCTGGAATTCGTAATCGAAGTCTGACACCGCTCGTAATCCACGGATAATGGTCGTGGCATTTTTTTTGTCGACATAATCGACCAGCAACCCATAGAAGTGATCGTATTCTATACGATCGTCTTCAGCTTTGAGCTCCTCACGGAACATATCGATGCGTTCCTGGGGAGTAAACAGAAAGTTATCTTTCTGTGGATTGTAAACGACGGCGACAACTACTTCGTCAGCAATTTGTAAACTGCGACGGATGATATCGATGTGTCCGTAGGTGGGAGGATCAAATGATCCAGGATAAATCGCCCGGCGTGTCACGCAGCCTCCTGAGTCTGCCGCTGATAGAAAGACACTCCGGTTGTGCCGTAACGACGCCGGTCCGTCAAGAGCAAGGGGGCATATGCCTCGGCGCCACTTTCTTTCTGGCTATGTTCGACGACAACCCATGCGTTCGGTTCAAGGATGGAGCTGCGAGCCAACGTGAGTAAGACCTTGTCGACCCATCCTTCATCATAGGGAGGATCAAGAAACACTCCGCCAAACCGTAGACCTTGCTCCTCGACGACACGAATGCCTTTGTTCGCGTATGCACGAATCAGCCGACCGTGACGGCGAAAGCTGGTGAGGGCGAGATTCTCGAGAATCAGACGTTGAGAATCCGGACTGGCATCGATAAAGACAGCCGACCGTGCTCCGCGACTCAATGCCTCGATACCAAGTGCACCGGTACCGGCAAAAAGATCGAGGATCGCAATGCCTTCGAGTGAAAAGCGGCTAGCGATGATGTTGAAGATTGCCTCTCGAACTTGGTCGGCAGTAGGGCGAACTTTGTGGCCTTTCGGAACTTTGAGCTGAAGACCACCGGCAGTGCCGGACACTATTCGCATGCTTTGGGGAGACCAGTGAAGAGTTAAGAATGAAGAATTAAGAGTGAAGAGTTGAAGAAAAGAAGAAAGTTCCTCGTTTTTTCTCTTCTCCACTTTTTCCTTTTTTCATTTTTAACTCTTCACTCTTCACTAGTTTTTAATTCTTCATTCTTAATTGTTCACACCGTCAGGATGTGAACTGCGAGCGCCGCCGCCTCACCGCGGATCATGCCGCCGCCATTTTCAGTCAAGCCAACTTTTGCGCCTTGAACCTGACGCTTACCTGCTTCACCGCGTAATTGCCAGAAAATCTCAGCGATTTGTGCTACGCCAGTGGCACCAACTGGATGGCCTTTGGCGAGGAGTCCGCCGCTCGGGTTCACTGGAATGCGACCGCCGAGCGCGGTTGCACCTTCATCGATTAAACGGCCACCTTCGCCGTGTTTACAGAAACCCAGCTCTTCACAAATGATCAACTCGGCGGGAGCTGAGGCGTCATGTACTTCAGCCACGTGAATGTCTTGTGGCCCGAGACCAGCAACTTCATAGGCTTTTCGTGCTATCCGCTCGGTAACCTCTGGATCACCGGGTTGGCGGTCTTTGCCAGAACCAAGCACTGATGCTTTGACATACACAGGCTTACTGGTGAATTGCCGCGCTTTGTCAGCACTGGTGAGAAGGAGCGCTGCCGCACCATCACCGATCGGCGAGCACATCATACGCGTAAGCGGATCGGCAATCATTGGTGATGCGAGAACGTCCTGGAAAGTGCGTGGAGTTTGGAACTGGGCGTGCGGATTGAGGCTACCGTTGGTGTGATTCTTGGCGGCGATTTTCGCGTAATGCTCTTTGGTCGTGCCATACTTACGCATGTGATCACGAGCGAACTCGGCATAGAAATCCATGAACATGCTGCGCGACTTGCCAGCACCGGCACCTTCTCCACCTTCTGGGATTGCCGTCTTCATCTTTTCTAACGTCAGTTGCATCAACTCGACATCAATTGCGCTACCGATTGCGGCAAAAGACTTCCCTTTGTCTGCATGAAAGAGCTTTTCCATCCCGACGGCGAGGACCATGTCGTACATGCCAGAGGCAATGTAGAGCCAGGCGATATGAAAAGCGGTAGCGGCACTCGCGCAAGCGTTTTCGGTGTTGATGACGGGGACACCACCGATGCCCATCTCGCGGAGTACGACTTGGCCACGAATGCATTCTTGCCCGGTGATGAGACCGGACATGGCGTTGCCAACGGCGGCAGCTTCCAGTGCGTTCTTATTCACGCCAGAAGCATTGAGCGCATTTTCGATCGCCTCACGGGCGAGATCTTTCATGCTGCGATCCATGTGTTTGCCGAAGCGAGTCATGCCCGCGCCAATAACAGCAACCTCTCTCATGTTGGTGATCCTCCCGCGATGGATTAGGCTTCCTGATTAACCATATTCCCCCTTGTTCCGCAAGGCGAACTCCGCCACTATGAGGCCGCTATGAACTGTGTGTTGGTCCCGGTAAAAGCCCTTGAGCAAGGAAAAAGTCGCCTCTCGGTTCGCCTCTCTCCCGAAGAGCGTCACGCATTGTCACGTGCGATGCTCACCGATGTTGTCACCAGCGCCCGCAGTGCGACGACGGTCGATCGTGTTGTGGTCGTCTCCTCTGATCCTTCTCTCTTAGCACTTGCGCGCCAACTTGAAGTCGAAGCAGTTGATGAAAGATATCCACGTGGCCTCAATGGTGCCGTGGCGGTCGGGACCGAGTTTTGTTTGCAACTCGGCGCGACGGCGGTGTTGGTGCTATTGGCAGATCTGCCATTGGTGACTGCCCAGGACATTGAACGCATTTTCCAACAAACAAACGGTGAACCGCAGATTGTTATCGTCCCGTGTAAAGAAGGAGATGGCACCAACGCGTTGCTGCGTATCCCACCCGAGGTGGTACCGACGCGTTTCGGTGGCCCGAGTCTCATGGGCCATCAGCAAATTGCACGACAATATGCAGTCGCGTGTCAAGTTGTGAACATTCCACGTATCGCTTTTGATGTCGATTCGGTCGAAGATCTACGCTGGCTTACGTCACACGCTGCAGAAACGCATACGTCCCACGTGCTACGGGAGTTTGGCGTTGCTACGCGGTTGGAGTCGTAGCGCGATGAAAACTGACTCCGTCTTCTATCACTTGTTTCAGACTTTGCCACAGCTGTTGTTCGACTTGATCGACAAACCTTCTGACCGAGCTGTGCACTACCAGTTTACGTCGGAGGAGATCAAACAGGCTGCCTTCCGAATAGACGGAGTCTTCCAACCACCTGAGGATCAACCAACATGGCCACTCTTCTTTGTTGAGGTACAATTTCAACTCGACCCAGAGTTGTATTCCCGGCTGTTTGCCGAACTCTTTCTCTATCTACGCCAGCATCGTTCAATGCATCCCTGGCACGCGGTGGCCATTTATCCGACGCGCGCGCTTGATCCTGGGGGACATCCTCATTACGACCTCTTACTTCAGAGCAACCAGGTGACACGAGTCTACCTTGATGAATGGGCGCGCCCACGTCAGACCCTGATGCAGCGCTTGATTGGAGTGCTACTCGCAGATCCGTCTCAAGCGGTCGCAGAGGCGCAGACCGTACTTGCCCAGAAAGAGGATGGAGGACAAGCGGCAATCATAGTAAACTTGGTCGAGACCATTTTGGTGTATAAGCTACCCATGCTGACTCGAGAGAGGATCCAAGCCATGCTTGAACTAACAGACATTGATCTCAAACAGACCCGGTTCTATCAAGATGTTTTTGCTGAAGGGCGGCAAGAGGGGCGGCAAGAGGGGCGGCAAGAAGGACAGCAAGAGGGAGAAGTGACTCTTGTTCTTCGCCAGTTGCAGCGGCGTTGTGGTGAGCTGACGCCAACAATGCGAGAGCAGATTACACGTTTGAATCTGCCGCAGCTCGAAGCCTTGGGCGAGGCGTTGCTGGAGTTTCATGGGGTGTCCGATCTGGAGCAGTGGCTGGCGACGCACGAGCCGGAGTAAGACAAGACAACGCGGCGGTAGAAGTAGGGTGGGTCGTGACCCACCCTACGTTCTCTTTGAACGAAGCGATCCGATTGATCGCCTCTGCCAGCCCTCAGCGGCCTTGTGGTGCTCTCTACTGCGCAGGATTCGAGGTCCAGTACCCATTGCTCGAGTACTTGTTCTGGACAGCCGTGATCCACACGTTCCCCTGGGGATCTACTCCCAGGCCCGCATTCAACCCTAACGTCCCTTGGGTCAAGGTAAACGGCGTCCGGAAATCCACCGTCCCCAGGATATCCTTCCGCCGCAGATACACCCAGTGCGGGGCGACGCGCAATCGCACGGGATCATTCTGGCAGCTACGCCAGACGCCCCCCCCATGTCGATCAGCGCCACCACGACCTCGCGCGCGTTCACGTCCCGCGTGCCTGGCGTGAGGATGGCTCGATCAGTCTTGTTAATCGCAATGTCTACCGCTCGCCCGGTGTTCACGCCTTGAAAAGCCCGGGACACTGGATCGTACGCAAAGATGAATCCTGCGTCGTTGACGACCCACGCGTTGCCATCCGGATCCACGGCAATTCGCACCGCGCCACCTGGGACCGGGTCCCAGTCGGACCGGCTCACATTCCACTTATAGATGCCGTAGCCGCCTGGTACTCGATTCGTCGCAATCATCCACACCGAGCCGTCGGCGCCGACCCCGATGTCGCGCGCAAACCCCGGCAGCAAGATATAGTTCCCATTGAGCGGATCAGCACTCACCTTGTGAAAGATGTTGCCCACTGCGTTCACCACCCAGGGACTACCGTCAGGACCCACGGAGATGCGTACTGCCGCGCCCGGGGCTTGATCCCAGAGTCGAGAGCTGTTGACCCCGGCCTTGGCGTGCTTCTTCCAGATGCGGTTGAACACATCAGTGACCCACACGGACCCATCGGCGCCGACGCTCAGGTCGAGAAACCCATCGGCAGGGGTAGAAATGTTCAGGGGCAACGTCTGCGTGAGCAGATCATCGACAGGAATGGACCGATCAATGCCCGTGGCTAGCGTATGCAATGGTATTTGGCTGACATTGTGATACTGGGGCCATGGGAGTGTACACCCCCCATAGCCTCCATGCATGGCGGTACAACCCCCGTTGCCAAAGATGTCAAACCAAATCTCACCCACCTCTGGCGCTAAGTGACTATCGTAGGCTGGAACGGTGGTATTAGGGTCAAAATCAAAGTTGTGACCAAGCTCCTGCAGCAGCACCATGGCCCGGTAGCCCTCGGGGTCAAAGAGAAAATTATCAGTAACGATACCGGTATCGACCACAATGAGATGCGGACCTAGCGATGACGGAGCTGGCCTGGGACCTATGCCCCCACAGTTTGTCCCTGAGGTCGTGAACAGGACACTGACGACATGGGGATCTGGGGTATCGTTTCTGAATTTTGGGCTGTTGGCATTGCAGTCATTGCCGTAGCCACTACTGCTGATAGATTGCCACGAGGTGATGAGCCAGTTAAACACGGTGACCAATTTCGTCGAGTCGCAGGTTCGTTGGAAGCCCAACGGACCGGAGCACGGGGTGATATTTTGAAACTCAGCGCGAAATTGATTCATCGCCCGGTTGAGAATGCGCCAGCGCGAGGCACTGTTGTCGGCATTTTGGAAATGTTCATAGACGGACACCGGTATGACGTAGAGGTTGTTGACCGGCGGCGTTTGCGCGGCCGCCTCAGGGGCGAGCTGCCCAGCCAGGCGCCGCACCCACGCAGCGCCAGTGGAAAGGCCATTCCCGATCCCGCGCGCGAGCCGTTGCAGCGGCGACGTGGTATCCCCGTCTTGCCCAGGCAGGGAGTTGCGCCCAACGACGATGGACGAAGGAGAGTCGGGCGGCAGGTGCAACTTCGGCCCCACATCATCGGTCGGTACGGTATGGCGGTGATGATAGACGACGTGTTGCTCACGCCGGGCTCCTTTCACGTAATCCGGCAGCGGATCGACAAAGAGGATCTCGAGGTCGGGATTCTGCGGCTCGCTGGGATGGGTGCGTCGATAGACGCCAGCGCTGAGCTGACCATTGATAATCAGCAGGTTCACGCTACTCCCAGGTTCGACATTACCCTGGGCATCGACCACCTGCCCGACAAACGATGAATAGGTAGTGACGCCGGGGACCTGGACCCCGTCGGCCAGGAGGCGGTGCTGCTGGACTTTGACTTTGACATGAGTGTCGGGCGCCAGGTTGAGGTCCATCACGTCGCCATGTTCTGCACAGGCTGTGAGTGTCTTCTCCATCTGATTCATGGGCAGACTACTGACTTGCCCCTTGAGAATGTGGTCCGGTACGCCGTTCAACTCCACCTGGCGGATGCCAAAGCGGGTTGTGGCGGTGGCGAGCGTGGTACGCGGATGCTTGTCGTCCTGCCCGGAGTCCTGCTTGGACGTCGGACTGCTCTGGCCCGTGGTGCGGTTGGCCTTTTCCGCTTCCACGGTCAAGGTGGCTTGCAGCGTGTACGCTGAGACGGCGACCGGAGGCACGGTAAACGCGAAGGTCTTGCTTTTCTGCTTCTCGGTCTCCACCTCATACGACTTGCGGAAGAGGAGCGGACATTGGGTGGCCGATACACAGGCATCTTGATCAAAGACCACCACGTCCAGGCGGCCATCCTCGAGTTGGCTTGTGGTCGTGACGACGAGCTGCCCACTAACAGGTTGACCGGCGCTGTAGGCGTTCTGCAAGCCGGTAATCTTCAGCGTGACAGCGGGCGGCGGGCCGGTCTGCTCTTCGCCATGAGAGCCATCATGGGCATGGCTCTGCGGCGGGACAAAGAGCATCAGGGCAGCGGTCGTGAGTCCGGTGATCAAACGGCGGGGCCGTGCGGGCCAACGCCCTATGGCAGCCGGATGAAACTGTGAGTGACACGATGATAAAGACATACAAACTCCTCCTTCTAAAAAAATGATGGACGATGAATGATGAACGGCGAAAGAGTAGTCAGTAGCCAGCATGGGTTTCCTGTTTTCTCTACTGACTACTGGCTACTGTGCTCACGGTGGCTTTTTCCTGATCTTGGTCAGGACCTGCTCCATAAACGCACGGGCTTCTTCGAGGGAGCTGAATGTCGTGCTTTGGCCGCTCATGACATGTTCGACCCGTCCTTGAATATTGGTCGGGGCGAGCGACGTGCCCTGGCGTAGTTGCACGACAAACGCCCACTGGGGCGAGAGCGGCGGGGGAAGTGTGGTGCTGACAGCTGTGGGCTGAGCGGTTGGTCTCTTGTGTGGCTGTGTCATGGTGGGATAGATACACCGCTGGACTGAGAAAAGTCCTCACGAAAGTCTCAGGTTTTTCTCAGATTTTTCTTAGGAACAGCTCGTGATGAAATATGCAAAAAGACGAACAATTTCCTGCACTTCACTTTTGTTCCTATAAAATCACCGGGGCAAATGGGCAAATCTTGCGCCGCTCCCGCCCTCTCGCGCTCTCGCCCAAAGCGGTGGCGGTGTTGTGGACCTTAGCCCAGCGGGCGGGGCAGGTAGTCAGTAAGGAGGAGTTATTCGCCGCCGCGTGGCCGGAGACGATCGTCAGTGAAGGGGTATTAACTAACTGCATTCATGAGTTGCGGCAGGCGCTGGGCGAGACGACGGCCAAGCCGCGCTACCTGGAGACCGTCCCGCGGCGGGGGTATCGGTTTATCGCGGAAGTCCAGAGTCCAGAGTCCAAGGTCCAAGGTCAAGCAGACAAGCGACAGGCAAAAGGCACAGAGAGGCTAGAGGCTAGAGGCTTGGGACTAGTATCCCCTCCACCATTCCCCGCCTTACAAGCCTCCAGCCTCTAGTCTCTAGCCTCGTCGGCAGAGAAGCCGAGCTGACACAACTTCACCAACTGTTTGAGAAAACGATGCACGGCGAGCGACAGCTGGTGTTTGTGACGGGCGAGGCGGGGATTGGGAAGACGGCGCTGGTCGAAACCTTTGTCCAGAGTCTAGCGTCCAGGGTCCAGAGTCAGGAAGACGCACGGCAAAGAGCAGGGAGCAGGGAGCAGGGAGCAAAAAGAAGCCCTTCTTCTCCAGCTCCCAGCTCCCAGCTCCCTGCTCCCTGCTTTGCCTACGGGCAATGCATCGAACATTACGGTACCGGTGAGGCCTACTTGCCGGTGTTGGCAGCGCTCAGTCAGTTATGTCGGCAAGACGGGGGAGAACACGTGGTGAGGGTACTGCGGCGGGTGGCACCGACGTGGTTGCTGCAGTTACCGACGTTGCTGAGTGAGGCCGAGTATACCGCGGTACAACAAAGGTGGCTGGGGCGACGCAAGACCGGATGTTGCGCAAGATGGCCGAGGCGTTGGGGGTGCTCAGTGTCGAGCGGCCGGTGGTGCTCGTGCTGGAAGACGTACATTGGAGCGATGGCTCGACGATCGATCTCCTCAACCTGCTGGCGCGGCAGCGGGAAGCGGCGCGGGTGTTGGTGCTGGCGACGTATCGCCCAACCGAATTGGTCGTGACCAATCATCCGCTCAAGCAAGTCAAGCATGAACTCGTGACGCGCGGCCACGCCGCAGAGGTGGCGTTGGGTGGTTTGCCGGCTGAGGCGGTCCAGCAGTATGTTGGGCAGCGAGTGGCTGCGCACGAGGAGGCGGTCGCTACGTTCGTTTATCGACGCTCGGAGGGTCATCCCTTATTCATGGTGCAGATGACCGACTATCTGGTACAGCGCCACGGGCAGCAAGCAGATACATCGATTACACTTACAGTGAGTGATCAAGAGATACCACATAGCTTGCGGGAGTTAATCGAGGCCCAAGTGGGGCGCTTGACGCGAGAAGAGCAACAGGTGTTGGAAGTGGGGAGCGTGGCTGGGGCAGAGTTTACGGTCGCCAGTGTAGCGGCGGGCCTGCAAACCACCGGAGACGTGATCGAGGGCATCTGTGAAGCCTTGGCGCGACGCGGGCAGTTTATTGCCGATCAGGGAGTAACGCGCTGGCCGGACGGGACAGTGAGTGGACAGTATGGGTTTCGTCATGCGATGTATCAAGAAGTGTTGTATCAGCGGCTGGGCAGCGGGCGGCGGATACGCCTACATCGCCAGATTGGTGAGCGGGAGGAAGCTGGATATGGTGCGCACGCGCGGGAGGTGGCGGCGGAACTCGCGGTGCACTTTGAGCAGGGCCAGGATTACGTGCGGGCAGTGCAGTATCTGCGCCAATCCGGAGAGAACGCGGTACAGCGCAATGCCCCGCGCGAGGCGCTCGCGCTGTTCAGCAAAGGGCTGACACTGCTCGCCATGCTGCCAGAAACACTAGAACGCGCCCAGTCCGAACTCCACCTGCAGGTTGCCCTTGGTCCGATGTTGATGGTGAGCAAAAGCCAGGGAGGCCAGGAAGTCGAACGTGCCTATCTCCGTGCTCAGGAACTGTGTCTCCAGCTTGGCGACACGCAACAACTCTTCCATGTATTGGCGGGGCTGCGTCGCTTTTACAGTGCGCGTGGCCAACATCTGCGCGCCCGCAAGATTGGAGAGCGCATGCTCGCCGTGGCTCGGCAGGTGGGGGAGCCGGTGGTCCTGGTCGAGGCCCACTTTTCTCTCGCGAACCCCTTAGTCATGGTGAGTGAGTTTCACATGGCTCGCATCCATCTCGAACAGGCCCTCGCTCTGTACGATGCCACTCAGGCACGGTCCTATATTCACCTCTACGGGCTGGACCTCGGGGTCGTGGCCTGGAGCTATCTCGTCCTCACGCTGTGGCTGCTGGGGTATCCTGACCAGGCAGAGCGGCGACTGCACGAAGCCCACACGAGGGTTGACACACTTGGGCATCCTCCGAGTTGGGCGCACTTCCGTCTGTTTGCGTGCATGTTTTATCACTTGCAGCGCCAAGCCCCCGCTGTGCAAGAACAGGCACAGGCGCTCGCTACTCTGACGACCGATCAGACGTTGCCTCCCTGGGAGGCTGGAGGCATGGCTCTGCAAGGCTGGGCAGTAGCCGCGCAAGGGCACGGAGCAGTAGGAGTGGTGCTGCTGCAAGAGGGCCTTGGTGGTCTCCGCACAATCGGACAGGCGGCTTGGCGCTCGTACTTCTTAGCGTTGTTGGCCGAGGGCTGTAGATTTATCGGACAGCCGGAGGAAGGGTTGCAGGCAGTGGCGGAAGCTCTTGCCCTCGTCGAACACACCACCGAGCGGTTCTATGAAGCGGAGATCTATCGGCTCAAGGGGGAATTAGTCTTGCAGTCCGGCGTCCGAGGTCCGGCGTCCGAAGTCCAAGAAAATCAAAAGTCAAAAGTCAAAGCGCAAAAGTCAAAAGTTCCAAATCCTAAATCCCAAATCCTAGATCCTGACTCCGAGGCGGAGGAGTGTTTCCTCAAAGCCATCGACATTGCCCGCCAACAGCAGGCCAAACCACTCGAACTCCGCGCGATAATGAGCTTCGTTCGTCTACGGCAACAACAAGCGACACAAGACGGATCACGCACCACGCATCACGCACTGCGCTTACCGAAGCACACAGACTGTTATCTGAAGTCTATAACTGGTTCACCGAAGGCTTTGACACCAAAGATTTGCAAGAGGCGAAGGCGTTGCTTGAGGACTTTGGAGAAATGGGGAAATAGGGAAAGGGATAAAGGATAAAGGATAAAGGGAAGTCTCGTAGGGTGGGCATTGCCCACCAGCATGTGAACCTTGGCGGGACAGAGACGGTGGGCGGTGCCCACTACGAAATCTAAATCAAACCACGCGAGATTGGCGCAGGCGACGCCCGGCGCTCAAGCACCGGACTCAACCCACAAAGGGGACTGAAGTCCCCTCAGAGCCTGGTTGACCAGGCTTCGTACGGTGAGCCCGACGATTCATCGTCGGGCGGAGGCAGGGTACAACAAGTGACGAAGTGTACGAATGTTCTGTGGTGCGATTGAGGAACTAGAGACTCTCTTGCCTACAAGCCCCAAGTCCCTAGCCCCAAAAGTACATATGAACCACTCACGATCCCGTACGGAAAGTAACTTCCGTGAACACACGGTTCCCATCTACTCCAATCACGCCAAGGTTTAACCCATAGTCGGTATTAGGCAACAGTAAGCCGTTGGGGATAGCGAACGAGGTTACTGTCTTCAAGAGATCTATTTTCAGGGCCGCTTTCGTCTTCGCGTCTTCGAGTTCAAGGAAATAGCCGTTCGCGCCTGCGATCGGTGCCCACGTCACAACCTGACCGATCACCGGAACGCCGGTCGCTTTGTTACTTGGCGTAATGATAACTGGTACTGATAACAAAGAGTGAGACAAAGTCGCGTCTCCTGCAAGCTTTTCGCCGGCCACCGTTTTGCCGCGAAAATGATACACCCCGGCTGGATACGCGGCTTTTACTTCGTCGAGCGAGACCTCGGCTGTTTCCACTAAGACCTGTGCTTGTCCCAACCGGGGAGTAGTCTTAGAGGACAGTGACAAGGCCGTCTTATTGTTTGGCGTTAGCACTTTGAGATCTTTGAGGCCTGCTCCGCTCTCGGCGACGATGACCACTTCCGCATCGCCGTCCGTGGCGTTCGTTTCGATCCGTATGGAGAGGACTGTGAATCCCGCTTCCCCATCGTCGTCTGCTGCTCGGACGGTGGGTGTCAGAGTCAGCGACAGCAAAGCCGCTAGACCAAACACTACAAGATAATTCTCCAATCCTCTGGACTTCTTATGGTTCATGCCTTCTTCCTCACTTCCTGTTGGGGACGTTTTTGATAGAGGGGCAGCATTCGTCGCCCCTGCTTCGCGGCATTGAGTTGCTGTATTACGGCTTTGGCAATCCATCGCACCGCTTATCGAAATTGCAGTTCACCAACTGGACGCCTACTCCTGCCTCTGGTTTCACTTCGAGGAAGACCCCGATGCCGCGTGCGTAGTACTTGCGCGCAAAGATCCCCGGTTCAATGAGCGAATAGTTCTTGGTTACCACGCAATCGCTGTTGGACCAGAAGCGTTCCGAGAGTTGCTGCGGCACGAACTGGTCGAGTGTGGAGTTGCTACCGAACTTATAGGTTACGGACAGGATCTCCGTCACGTCCTCGGCGTTGCCCAAGGAGAATTCCTCCAGGTACGCGGCGCCGACCTTTGGGACTGCAAGAAAGAAGAGGCCTCCTTTGTCGCCATCACGTCCATGTTTGAAGGAACCATCGCGACTGACGAGTTCTGGCAAGCGGGGCTTGTCACCCGCGAAACTCTCGTAGTCCTTGACCTCCTCACCGAAGTAGTACACGTTCCCATCCTTGGCTTGACAGAACCAGTCGTCGGTGGCCTCGGCAAGGATGCCGTTCTTAAAGACTTGGTCGTCGGCCACGACACACGTCACCCCTTCGATCAACTTGGTCTCGTTCACGATCTCTATCTTGTTGGTTTCGTTCCCCCCGGCGAATTCCCATGTGTTACCGATGGTGAGGGGGAAATACGGGTTCGGATTGGTGAGATGGGTGAAGTCAGTGTCGAACAAAGCCGGATCGAACTTTGGATCATAGCGATTCTCGCCAAGGAGTTTGCAGGCGTCGAAGCGTCCCGCCCGCTGTGCGTCGCAGAGTTGGCGTTTTTCGTTGTGCGCGGTCGTGGCGTCAGCAAGGCATTGGGAGCGCTCTGTGGTATCGGACACGTTGAGGCAGATGGCTCGCGCCTGGAGGCGATCGTCTGTGGCCTCTTTCCAACACGAGCGGAAAAGAAGATTCGCGGTCTGGGAGCAGAAGTTCCCTCGACCGCCGCGATCCGCAGGATCGTTAGCTTCAACGTTATCTTGCCCAAAGGTTGGGCCACTCATAAGGCATATCCCGGTCATCACCATGCTCGCGATGGTGAGGAAACGTCGTGCACTTGGATTGGTGCGCATACACGACTGAACGTTTGTGAATGTAGACAGTTTGATCATATGACTTCCTCCTTGGGTTGGTATTTACTTCGAGAAGGGAGCAAAGGTGGTGCCGCAAAGAAGGGAAGAAAAATGTCGGATTTTTATCGCACAAGCCACGCAAACGTGCAGCAGCTCACAGTTCTTGCAGACAATCGTTGCGTGTTCCTGTTTTCTTTTATCCTTACTAAGATACTGCTGATGAAGTATGTCAGCACTGTCAGCCGACTTTGGGTGTTAAGCCCGGAGTCTGTAACTCCGGGCAGTCGTTTTGTATGGAGAAATCACTTCTTGTGCTGACCGATTCCCACAGGATCGTGAGCGGCCAGCACCAAGACGCTGAGTTATGGTGTCGGTAGGCCGTTGCACCGCTTATCGTAATTGCAGCCCACGAGTTGGATGCCCTTTCCCTGACCTGGCTTGACTTCAAGGAAGACGCCGATGCCGCGTGCGTAGTACTTGCGCGCGAAGACCCCCGGTTCTTTAGGTGAAAACTCCTTAGTGACAACACAATCGCCGGAGCAGAGCCGTTCAGCGAGTTCCTTCGGTACGAACTCATCGAGCTGGGGATTGCTACCGAACTTATAATTTACCGACAGAATCTCGGCGAGATCTTCAGCATTGTTTGCTGAGAATTCCTGACGGTACACTTGGCCTACTTTTGGGGACGCGAAAAAGAATATGCCCGCCTTGTCGCCGTCGCGTCCGTGTTTGAAGGAGCCGTCAATTTTGACGAGTTCTGGCAGCCGGGGCTTGTCACCATCGAAGGTCTCGAAATCTTTGACCTCTTCCCCGAAGTAATGTACATCCCCATTCTTGGCTTGACAGAACCAGTCGTCCGTGTCCTCAGCGACGGCGCCACCTTTGGAGACAACATCACTGACCACGATGCACGTCACCCCTTCAATCAGCTTGGTCTCGTTCAGGACCTCCACTACGACTGACTCACCGTCCCCAGCGAATTCCCATTTGTTGCCGATTCTGAGAGGTAAGTAGGGGTTCGGGTTGGTGAGATGCGTGAAGTCGGCGTCGAACAGAGCGGGGTCCAAGTTCGGGTCGTAGCGACCCTCGCCGAGGGCTTTGCAGACGTCAAAACGCACAGTCTGCTGAGCGCGGCAGAGTTGGCGTTTTTCGTTGTTCGCGGTTGTGGCGTCGGCTACGCATTGCTTTCGTTCAGCGGCGTCAGACACGTTGAGGCAGATGGCTCGCGCCTTGAGAAGGTCATCTGCAGCCTCTTTCCCACATGAGGAGAAGAGAAGACTCGCGGTCTGGGAACAGAAGTTCCTTCGACCGCTGCGATCCGCAGCGTCGTTAGCCTCATGTGGGAAAGAGGCTGCAGATGACCTTCTCAAGGCGCGAGCCATCTGCCTCAACGTGTCTGACGCCGCT
>JAYVFX010000212.1:0-1572 GCA_043772795.1 Deltaproteobacteria bacterium | reverse complement strand
CTCCCCTCACTTCGTCGTCCCCACTTCGGGCTATCGCTTGCTTGCCTGATCATGGTGGATGGCACTATACAACGGTATTACTTTTTTCGGAAATCGCCTTAAAAGTGGCCGCGCTGGTCTCGCAGTCGACGCTCCGCCTACTCGTCCGGCTCCCGTCCGCTTTTCCGTTGGCGCGGGTGTTCCGCCAACTCGCCTCGACGCTCGCGGGGTTGTCGGTCCTGTCCTCCGCGTAATCGTGCCCTCGTCACAGAAAGTTTTCCTCTTTGCGCTGTCGTACCTGCGTCGCAGGGAGGAGGTCGTCTGCCTCTGACTTCTGACGCTGCGCCTGCCGTTCGTTGGCCCTCGTTTTCCGTGCCGTAGCCTTACACCCATCACTTTTCGTTATAATTACCGCCTTCTTGTGTTGGAACAGACAACGTCCTATCTTCCGCTTTTCATTCATGAATAACCCGGGCTAGGTGTCAGTACGGAACTATTCGCCCATGGAACTCTTTCAAGTTATCGAAACGCTCACAGATCGGGATAAGTGGCCGTGGTTCTACGACCCAGATCGCCTAAATGATCTTGATGCACTCGCAGACGAAGCCTTTCAGCGCGGGACGTTTGATGGCTACTTGGCTTGTGTATTGATGACGCATCAAATCTGCGACGAGAGGCTACGCGTGCTGATTCGACATTGCCGGTTTGTCTTGCATATTACCCTCGCCACAAGCGAGCTCAGCATCCACTTTGGCCCAAAGGACGATGACTCCGATCTTGAGAAGCAGATGACTGAACCGCTCATTGGACTCCTAAAGGCGTCCCTGGAGGTCGATGGCAAGGCTGAGTTCATCATACTCTGCGAGGAGATGACGGACATTCGTAATAAGCTTGCACACCAACTGACACGCAACTTCGACCTAGGCGGTATTCGCGGCACGACGGAGAAGTATCAAAAGAAGTTCGCTCGCGCGGAGGAACTATTCGCGGAGAGGGATGACATCTTCCGGCTCCTCTATAAGGACCACCGGAAGGATGACTCATGGGATCTCGGGCTTCAAGATATGCTGCAGAATGGGCTGGAGCCAGAGGCAGAGCAGGAGTGTCATCGCATCATCGCAATTCGCAGGACGGCGGGCGTTAGCGGGCAAGCTCTGGAACCAAGTGGTCATTCTGTATACGATGAAATCCTCAAGAGAAGTTGCTTTCCTTGAGCCGAGGGTGAATGAGTTAAACGTTGCAGCAAATTCGTGAGTTGGTGGCTCGTCGCGACGTGTAGGTTTCGGATCATGGCTATGACGAGCTGGCCGAGGATAATATCTTCATTGATGACATCGAGGCGGGCATCAACAAGGCCGTGGTGGGTGTTTCAACTCACGCCAGTACACGCCTAAGGATGGACAGGCCCGCTAACTTCGCGCTGCACCGCATCGCCGCCACGTTGGGGTTCTGCTGAATCTGAAAGGCTGCGTCGTGGCGGCTCGCGGTGCGTGGGGGGTGCGATTCAAAGTGCGGGGCTTGTGTCAAAGACGACTCTTTGCTTTGACATGAGCCATGCACGCCAATAAAGATGAGCTTTTTCTCACGCGTCTG
>JAYVFX010000211.1:0-2937 GCA_043772795.1 Deltaproteobacteria bacterium | reverse complement strand
CAGACGCGTGAGAAAAAGCTCATCTTTATTGGCGTGCATGGCTCATGTCAAAGCAAAGAGTCGTCTTTGACACAAGCCCCGCACTTTGAATCGCACCCCTGCGGTTCCCCCTGTCGCTCGCGTGAATGCTGCGAAGGCGGTTTTAGAACTCGCCGTGAAAGCGGTTGAACTTGAGGACCTGGAAGCCCGGATCGAAAGCTTAGAGCGTGCGCTCACAGACACACAACAAGGAGCGACAAGACCATGAATGTACAACGCCGAGTTGAGCGACTCGAAAAGTATTCGTTGGACTGCCGGCATTGTGGCCAGCGGTTAACGTGTGCGCACTGCGGTGGGGAAAGCAACGTCGAGGACGTGAGGGAGAAATTGGCGCGCAGGCTCGAAGCGCACCTTCAGCAGCAAGACGCATGGACACGAGAACGGTTAACGGCTGAAGAATATGTGGAGCTAAAACGGCTAGAGGCGAAAGCCAGGTATGGGACGACAGCATGAGTATTCAAACCCGTGTAGAGAAATTAATGCGTGCCTTGACCTGTCGAACTTGCGGAACACAACTCGATTGCCCTCAATGTCACGGGACGGGATCTCAAGAGTGCGACCTCTCCCGATTAACACTTGACGAGTTACGAGCCTTGGAAGCCCTCTTGATCAAAGCGGAGCAGCAACCTCATGACCGTTAAAGCTCGCGGAGAAAAACTTGACCGCGGGTTGACCTGCAAAGCATGTGGGACACAATTAAGCTGCCCGCAGTGTCGCGATGCAGGCCCGAGGTACGACCTCCATGAATTGACGCTCGAGGAACGCCGGACTTTGCGGGGCCTTCTAGCCAAGGCGACAGGGCAACCGGATAAAGAGTGACCAGAGTCTCTTCCAACCTCCCTCAAAAAGTGGCGTCGACCTGGGCCAGAGTAACGATCCCACTGCAATTGCAATTCTAGAGAAGATCGAGAAGCAGGAGGCGTACGCGCAATGGCCTACGTCTCCGTCCTCGCGCGACCCGGCGACGTACCACGTGAGGCATTTGGAACGTATGCCGCTCAATACGCCGTATCCAGCTGTTGTCCGCTACGTTCAGCAGCTGATTGCATGCCGTCACGATTACAGGCGGGGATACCGTGCAAGAAGATGGGAACTTCTACCGTGTCCCTAAGCGTGACTTGATTGGCGTGACGCAAGTGTTGCTGCAGAGTGGAAGACTCAAGATTGCGGCGGCCTTGCCAGAAGCCGCGCAGCTCACCAAAGAGCTACTCAACTTCAAAGTGAAGATCGATCCGCAGACAGCGCACGATTCCTACTCTGCGTGGCGGGAAGGCATCCATGATGACTTGGTACTTGCCTTGTCTCTGGCGTGTTGGATGGGGGAGCGGTATAAGCCGGTGTTGCTGTGGTAGTTGGGAGCTTATCTCCTGAGTCCCATTTCCTCTATCTCCTATTGGACCCAAGGTGCAAGCGGACTACGGAGCGATGCTCATTTGAATTGTTTTAGGGGTATCACATCGGAACATTGCTCAAAGCACTTCGGCATCTCATCATGCTTCGCGCGAATCACTTTCATTGCCTCAAAAACCTCCCCCTGTTTTTCGACAGTGGCATTCAAGAGATACCGACCCGCAGAAGTCGCCAATGCCATGCGATTCACATCGTTCGACGTTTTAGCCGCCTCAACCTCGACCATGCTCTCATCACTTCTCCGTTTGATGTCGCGCCCCTCTTGGCACATCCGCAATAGATACCGGCACTCACTCGCCTCGTCCTTGAGTGCAGCGGCGACCGCTGCCGTATCAGCACTCCATGTCATGTTGGGAAAAGACAAGAGCAACATCAAAGTGAGAACAGTTCCTTTCCCCCAGGTTCGCATAATCCCCTTCCTTACTGCTCTAGCTGCTTGACTGATATTTCCCACGTTTCAGAAACGGCCAGGCGGACTTATTTCCCCTTGCTCCTTACTCTCCGGATTGCAACGGCTTCTTGATTTGACGAAACTCCTTGAGATTCCTTTAGTCCCGCTCTAACTCGAAATCGCCCCAGCAGCCGAAGATATCATTCCACCGTCCAGCAATCCGTCCGCCGTTCACACTTCCGGTGAAGACGGCAAAGTACGATCCGTCACGGCGCACGGCACCACCTAACACCCCTTCGGTACTGGCGACGCCGGAGAAAGCGAGGGAAATGCCGCCCTCTGTCACTAGGGAGCCAGAAAAGGTTGGACTCGTAATACGGACGCTGAGGTCCGCCCCTGTACACGTCACGTCACTCAGCGCAACGTCGATCGAACTCAGTGCACGGCCCGTCCATGATCCGTTGTAATTGCTACTGGCAGTTGGAACAGTGCCAGTAATCGTGAAACCTTGAAGACTCTCTTGCCATTCCAACACGGTATCTACATTTTGTTGGGGGAAATGGGGAGCAATCGCGCTTCCACTGGCCCCACGGAGAAAGTCAGTTCCCAAGGTGTTGACCTTGATCGTGACATGCCCAAACTCTACGCCATCGGCAAGCACGCGGACATCATGCGGGCCATCCCTGAGATTATTCCAGTTGATCAGGAAGCCGAAGCCGTTGTTGGCATCTCCACACACTGAGATTGTGTCGCCCCGTGCTGTCCCGTACGCGGCCTGAAAGGTCGTCTCATTGTCAAAGACAATATCCACCCGGCTTGCGTTACATACCCCTTGTCCATATCGGAGGTGCAAAGTAGCCCGATACGGCTGGAATTTGAGGTGCTGGTTGCTGATAGGAAACCGCGGTTGAAGTTACAACCGGTGATGGCTGGATAGCAACAACGGGCGTGGTAACAGCTTCTGGATAGGCAGCAGCAACAGATGACGTGGGCGGCATGTGGGGGGACGAAAATTGCAGGGCCGAAGGAGCAAAGTGTCGGACCAAACGTGTTGATTTTTGTTCCGGCGTAAGAAGCGGACGGAGTAGGCAGCCGTA
>JAYVFX010000210.1:0-10298 GCA_043772795.1 Deltaproteobacteria bacterium | reverse complement strand
GCGATTGTTGCAGTGACACCGCAGTTTTCATAGTCGCCATAACATTATACTACCTTTCCTACCAAATGGTATAACAGCTAAAAAAGGAGGGCAACGATAAGCGGTCGCAACTGTTCCGCATTAAATCGAGTCACAGAAGATTCGTACACTCCCGCCCCCACATTGGTTTAGCCCCACTCCCTTGCCTTTCCAAGCAAAAAGGACATAGAGAGTGGGGATAGTCTTGTGAAAAGGGGGGAAGTGTGGGGAATGAGCGGGTCGCGTATCGCTGGTGGGTGTTAGCCAATGCGTTTTTGATCTTTGTGACTGCCTTTGGCATGGGGTGGACGTATATCGTCATGCTGGTCACTCAAGTCCTGCAAGATCTGGGGCTAGAAATGTCAGCTTGGGGCTCGCTGTGGTCGGCGATTTCCCTCGGTACTGTTTTATTCGCAATCGTTGGTGGTGTGCTAGGCGATCGGTTCGGCATTCGCTTGTCCGTCGGCATTGGCACGATCTTCATGGGAGTGTTTTTGCTGCTCCGTGGTACGGCGACCAGCTTCGGTTCCTTGTATATGTGGATGCTGCTCTTTGGTCTGGCACTCGCGGTGACGTTTTCTAATGTACCTAAAGCGTTGGGCATGTGGTTTCCACCGGAAGAGTTTGGTCTCGCGAATGGCGTCACGCAGGCTGGTTACGGTGTCGGTGCTGGACTGGCGACTGTGCTGACCCCCCTGGTGGTGGATACGCTCGGTGGTTGGCGTCCGCTCACGTATGTGTTGGGTGTTGCGACAGTAGCGCTCGGAGTATTGTGGATCGTGACGGTGAAAGATCGTGCTGTAGCAGTAGTACAGGGCGCTGAGCAACTGAGTATTGGGGCTGCCCTTTCGCGGGTGCTTCACGTGAGAGATGTTTGGATTGTCGCTGGTTGTTACTTCTTATTCTTGGGCGGATACATTGCGCTCATCGGATATGCGCCGACGTACTTCGTCTCGGTGCAGGGGATGACCGCTCCTGCGGCAGGTGTAGTCCTTTCCATTGTCATGTGGATCTTTGTTGCTGGCGCATTTATCCTGCCGACGATGTCGGATCGTGTTGGCTTACGGAAGACATTCTATGTGCCGTGTATGTTTGCCACGGGAGTGTTGATTATTTCTGGGGCATTTCTGGTTGGGGTTCCATTATGGATTGTGGCGGTAGTGTGGGGATTTGCCGCCGGAGCAGCACCGATTGCGTTTGTTGTCCCGCTCGAAATGGCCGGCGTTGGTCCTGCGCTAGCGGGTTCAGCACTGGGTGTTGCTGTCACTGCGGGTTACCTTGGCGGGTTCGTCGGACCCTTGATTTGCGCACGTTTGGCGGAAATTTCACCGGTGGCTGGTTTTGCCTTCGGCGGTGTCTGCTATATGCTGTCGGCAGTGCTGTTTTTGTTCCTGAAAGAAACTGGTCCGCGCGTGCGGGGGGCGCAATAGGTGTACGACACCTTACGTGTTCAACTGTATCATTGACACTGAGTCTTAAGTGCGACTAGAAACAGGATGTAATCAGCAGCTATTCATAAGGAGGGACGTTCTATGGTGTATGAGATGCGAGTGTACACGTTGCAGCCGGGAAAGGTACCGGAGTTTCAAGCCCTGATCGAGAAAGAAGCCCTACCGGTTATTAGCAAGTACTCCAAGCTTGTGGGTTGGTGGTCTACAGAAGTGGGGCCGCTCAATGAAGTGGTGCATATCTGGGCGTTTGAGGATCTGAACCATCGGGCACGCGCGCGCGAAGCGCAAGGCGCTGATCCCCAACTGCAAGCCTTCCGACCAAAAGCACAGGCAATGATCGTGAGTCAGTATAACAAGATTCTTACACCGGCGAGTTTCTCACCACTCAAGTAAGAAAGGGCGGGAATGATGCCATTCCCGCCTGCTACGCAAACTTCAGGTGCTTGTCTTTCGTCGTCGTATAGCGAGGTAACGTATGCTCAGTCCGTATCGTGTTTTGGATCTGACGACCGAACGCGGTCTGCTCTGTGGTCAGATTCTTGGCGACCTCGGGGCCGATGTGATCAAGGTTGAACCACCGGGTGGATCACCAGCACGACAGTTAGCCCCATTTTATCACGATGAGCCCCACCCGGATCGTTCGTTGTATTGGTGGGCGAACAATCGCAACAAACGCAGCATCACGCTCAACCTCGAACAGAACGATAGTCGTGTTATGCTGCATCGCCTTGCTGCAACGGCACATTTTGTGATTGAATCTGACAATCCAGGTTTACTGGCTCAGCACGGGTGTGGGTACGAAGATCTCGCCACGATCAACCCAGCGTTGGTGTATGTGTCGATTACCCCATTTGGTCAGGATGGACCGAAAGCAAATTACGCCGATAGCGATCTGGTTATTTTGGCTGCCGGAGGGCCGCTGGTCCTCACTGGGGACGAGGACCGTGCGCCGGTGCGAGTGAGTGTTCCGCAAGGGTATCTACATGCGAGTGGACAAGCAGCAGCAGCGGCTTTGATCGCACATCACGAGCGGCAGCGGTCCGGACGTGGGCAACATGTCGATGTCTCAGCGCAGCAAGCAGTTGCACAAGCAACCCAGTCAAGTTTGTTGGCTGCACCGCTTGGCGAGCGTGATTTCCAACGGCTTGCCGGCGGCGTGAAAATGGGACCGGTCAATGTTCGCCTCGTGTGGCCGGCAAAAAATGGTCATGTCTCGATCGGTTTTCTCTTTGGTTCAGCAATTGGCCATTTCACAAAAAGATTGATGCAGTGGGTGTGTGAAGAGGGATTCTGTGATGCCGCCACGCGTGACAAAGACTGGGTAGCGTTTGGGAGCATTTTTCTCGGTGATCCAGCGGGGCTTAAAGAGTACGACCGCCTCGTCGGTATCGTCGAACGGTTCAGTGCCAGCAAGACCAAAGAAGAACTGTTACAGGAGGCGCTCAAACGCGCACTGTTAATCGCGCCAGTCCAGACGACTGAGGAAGTTTTGAACAGCGAACAACTCGCCGCGCGCGAGTATTGGCAAACGCTCGAACATCCAGAGTTAGGTCAAACAATTCGTTATCCCGGTCCCTTTGCCAAGTTCAGTGCCAGCCCGTTACGTTATCGGCGTCGACCCCCGACAATTGGTGAGCATAATCGTGAAATCTATCACGATGAACTCGGATTGTCCGAGCAGCAAATTGCCGAGATGCAACGTACCGGAGTGATATAGGGGGGCTGAAAGAGGTGTGTCGTCGTAACTGCTCAGATCTCTTCGTCCCGGAGGGACGGTTGAGGGTAGGCAGGTCGTTTACGGCCTGCACCCGAGTGCACCTCATTCATCGCGTCGCGCCGCGATGCGATGGGGGTGATGATTCGCTCCCCCGGCCTTGAAAGGCCGGGCTACCTTCATGCACCGCTCTGCGGCTGAGCAGTCGAAGCATGAACGGCGTTCGTCGCAAATGACTGAAGAGCATTGTGTAATCCTTGCTGTAGATAAAACAGAGAGTGAGAATGATATGCCAACCCTGCCACTATCAGACATAAAAGTTCTTGACTTCATGTGGGCCATCGCCGGACCGGGATCAACTCGGATGCTGGCTGACTACGGTGCGACGGTTGTGCGTGTCGAGTCATCGCATCGATTTGATGCAACCCGCACCGTTGGGCCGTTCATTAAGGGCAAACCTGGCGCTGAGAATTCGGGATTGTTTTTCAACATGAACGTAGGCAAGCGTATGCTAACACTTGACCTCTCGAAGCAGGAAGCCCGTTCTGTGGTCCTCGATTTGGTACGCTGGGCAGATGTCGTCACCGAGTCGTGTTCGCCAAAGGCGATGCGGGCTTGGGGATTTGATTATGAATCTCTGCGCAAGATCAAACCGGACATCATCATGCTCAGTACATGTCTGATGGGTCAGACTGGACCGATGGCGCAATACGCAGGGTTTGGCAATTTGGCTGCAGCGATTGCCGGGTTCACGAATATCGCGGGGTGGTCAGACCGCCCGCCTGCTGGACCTTTTGGCGCGTATACCGATTATATTGCCCCCTGGTTTAACGCGGCGGCGATTCTGGCGGCGCTGGAATATCGTGCCCGCACTGGTCAGGGCCAGCATATCGATCTTTCGCAAGCGGAAGCCTCGCTGCAGTTCTTGAGTCCAGCATTACTGGATGCCGCGGTCAATGGACGAGTGCAACAACGTATGGGCAACCGCGATATCAACTACGCTCCACATGGAGTCTATCCGACGGCTGGAGCCGATCGCTGGATTGCCATTGTGGTGACGAACGACGAGCAATGGAACAGCTTGTGTAGTGTCATGGCTCGCCCCGATCTGGCTACCGCCCCTCACTTTGCGATGCTTACTGCACGGTTGACACATCAGGACGAACTGGACGAATTGCTGAGCGCCTGGACGAAAGACAAAGATTCGTTCCAATTGGAGCAGGAATTGCAAGCGCATGGTGTCCCGGCGACGGCAGTGCGCTCCATGGGGGAGATGTACAGCGATCCACAACTGCAACATCGTGGTCACTTCGTGCAACTGACGCATCCCAAGTACGAAACGACGACAGTGGAAGGCTCACGATTCCGTCTTTCCCGTACACCGGCAAACATCACCGGAAGTGCGGCGACCATCGGGCGTGATAACCAATATGTGCTAGAAGCACTGCTTGGCTACAGCGAAGAGCGGATTACTGAGCTTGTGGCTGCTGGGGCGTTGGAATAGAGGCACGACTATCGTCGGAGGCTGCTGCATGCCACTGGAAATCATGGTATTGCTCCGCGAACGACGGACGAGTGAGGAGGATCTTATGGATATTGGCAAAATTGGTATCTGGTTTTTTCTTGATGCGATGTCAGGCCCGGAGAGCGCACAGTTTGCGCAGACGATCGAGAAAGCTGGCTATCGGGCGTTGTGGATTCCCGAGGCAGTCGGACGCGAGCCGTTTCCTCATGCTGCGTATTTGTTGAGCCGCACGGAACAGCTCTCCATTGCCACAGGTATTGCGAATATCTGGGCGCGAGATCCGATTACGATGGCTGCTGCTTCGAAGACAGTTGCCGAACTATCGGGTGGGCGCTTTGTGCTCGGGATCGGTGTCAGCCACAAACCGATAGTGGTGAATCTCCGCGGGCATAGCTACGACAAACCGTATAGCTACATGAAGGAATATCTGCCGAAGATGAAGAGCGCGCTCTATCGTGCGCCCGAACCGAAGGAACCCGTGCCGATTGTGATCGCTGCGCTGCATCCGAAGATGCTGGCATTATCGGCTGCCGAAACGCAAGGGACGCACACGTATTTCGTACCACCGGAACATACTGCCAAGATCCGTGCTCAGATTGGCCCGAAGCCGTGGATTTGTGCTGCACAAGCGGTGATCCTTGAAAGTGACGCGGCCAAAGCCCGCACGATGGCGCGGCAATATATGAAGACCTACGTTCCTCGCCTGCCGAACTACACCAACAACTTGAAGGCTCTTGGCTATGGGGATGCTGAGTTTGAGAATGGCTGTAGCGATCGGCTGGTTGATGACATCGTTGCTTGGGGGAGCGAAACGAAAATTCGTGATCGCATTGACGCGCACCTAAAGGCCGGGGCTACGCACGTGTGCATTCTGCCAATCCGTTCGGACAATGAAACGCTGCCTGATCTTCGTGCAGTCGAAGCGTTTGCGCCGCGCTAAGATAAATCATAGGGGTCGGGAGTTAGGGGTTGGGGAAAAGGTTAAAAGGAGAATATCTTTTTTCGACTCCTAGACTCTCAGACTCTTTTTCTCCATTTCCCCTTTTCCCCGTGTCTGACTGGTCCCCGACCCCCAGCCCCTAGCCCCGGTCTTCTACTTCTTCGCCCACAGGTCCGCGTAGCCTTTGATCTCGATGCCTTGCACTTCTGGTGTCATAATCAGCGGCTCCTCAGTGTCGAGATTAATCGCCACGAATTCCAGTCGCGCGTCTTTTTGCCAGTTCTTGACACTGTTTTCCCACACGCCAGGTTGTGGGCCGTGATGCAGTCCTTGTGGATTCAATGACATCACACCGAATGGTGTCGTCCCGCTGCGGCGACTCAAGGTGAACTCACCACTATGAACGAAGAAAACCTCATCGTAATCAATGTTGCGATGGTACCACGGCACGCGTAACGCTTTGGGATCGCCTTCGAGCGGGCGTGGAGCAAACGTACAGATGACGAACCCTGGTGCTTCAAATGTCCCATGTGCGCTCGGCGGGAGATGCACGCCTTCACTCATCAGCGGGCGAAAATCTTTCACATTCAGTTTGAACACTGAATGTGTACCTTTCCAACCGATGACATCAAGTGGACAGAAATCATAGAACACCGAGGTGTACTCGCCGCGACGACGTACCCGCAGTTCCCATTCTGGCCGTTGTTCGGTCACCACGGCTGGCTCGGGTGTTTCGATCACGTCGTAATCGAACGGGGCATAGTGACCGATACCAGACCGCTCAGGAAAACGAATCGGTCCTCGCGATTGGATAATCAACGAGAAGTTGTCGCGCGTCTCGGGAACAAAGCGATAATTCGTTCCCTTGGGGATGACAATATAGTCACCTTCTGTGTAGGACAACGGACCAAAGTCGCTTTGCAGTACCCCACGACCTTTGTGCATGAAGTGGACTTCGTCACCATCGCCATTGCGGAAACAAAACGGCATCGGTTCAGAGCGGCATGAAATAAACAGGGCGACATCATTGTTATAGAGCACTTTCGCGGGTTCACCGCGTGGATCGTCAAGGTCCGTCGGCTTGAGATCGTACGTACTGAACGCTCGTGGTTGCAGTGGTCCTTCAATCCGTTTCCAATCCGTCGGCGGATGAGTGTGATAAAACTGCGTCGCCGGACCGAAGAAGCCTTGGCGACCATGTTCTTCTTCGTACAACCCTTCGGGAATGGCGACATGGGCCTGTTTAGGAACTTTGCCTTTGGAGTATTGAATCTTCACGGGAGACCCTCCTTTCGGGTCAGTTAAGAGTTATGAATGAAGAGTTAAGAGTTAAAGAATACAACAAGATCAAGACAGTGCTTTTTTATTCTTTGTCCTCAATCTTTTTACTCTTCACTCTTAATTCTTAATTCTTCACTGGAACTTGGGTAGTACATACTTCGCAAACCGTTCAAGCGACGCCATGATTTTGCCGTGATCGAGCCCACCGAAGTTAATCAGCAAGCTCACATTGGTGATGCCTGCTGCCAACACTTGCTTGATCCGCTCAACACATTGATCGGGATCACCAAAGATCACGCGGCTAGGATACAGGTAGTTATCAAAATCCATCATTTGAAAAGCACCTTTTAGGTCTTGATAGATTGCGTATTGGTCAGAGTACGCCGATTCCTGGTTCGCATCGGCTACCGAATTTACGTAGCGCATCATCGCCTCTCGCGGTTCTTCCTTGGCTTTTTCTGGAGTCTCACCACAATAGAAGTGATACACGCCAAGCACTTCGGCTGGGGTTTTGTAACCGTGGGCTTTGCGAGTGTCGTTGAAGAGATTGATTTTACTCACAAGAAATTCAGAGTTTGCTGCTGCGTATGGGACAGTCATCAAATTGTGCCCCATCTTGCCGGTCCACTGGAAGGATTCGTCAGTGAAGATGCAGGCAACGTAGATCGGCGGCAATTTCTGTACGGGTTTGGGGATCACTCTCAAATTGTGTATTTTGCGAAACTTGCCTTCGTATGAGAACCGCTCCTCGCTCCACGCTTTCATGATGATATCGTGCGCTTCTTCGAACAACACCCGACTATCTCCCATGTTCCGTTCAAAGGCGTCGTACTCCATTTTCTGGAATCCTCGACCAATACCGAATTCGAGCCGTCCGCCGGACAGGCAATCCAGCATCGCGTATTCCTCGGCAACGCGAACCGGGTCCTGAAGCGGCACCAGGCAAATACCAGAGCCGATACGTATGTTCTTGGTGCGCTGGGCAATCGCAGACCCAAGCACCGGAACAGATGGAATATGGCCACCATAATTGTGAAAGTGATGTTCAGCGAGCCATACCGAATGAAACCCCAACGCATCAGCACGGTCGGTTTCTGTCAGCATGTCTTGATAGAACTGGGCTTCGCTCACGTGAAACTGTGGAAAGAAACTGGGGAGATGGAAAAGAGAAAAACGCATTCTGTACTCCTCACGTAGCACGCAACACGTACTACGTACCACGAAACATATATGGCGTGTAGCGTGTTACGTAGTGTATTCATGCTGTCTGTCTGAGAGGTGTTGCATCGCGGCTAATAGTGTATCAATTTCTTCATCCGTTCCAACCGTAATACGTAGACAATCAGTGAGATCAGGCAAGGAGAAATAGCGAACGAGGACGCCTTGACCCTTGAGCCCGTGATACACGGGCTCCTGATCGACCCCAGCCTTGCGGGTCAACACAAAGTTCGTATGCGAATCATAGACAACGTAGCCAAACTCGCGCAGCGCATTCGTCAGCCGCGTACGGGTCGCGCGGATCTTGGCGACATGCTGTTGCATCCAGGCATAATCTTCGAGTGCGGCGGTCGCGGCAATAATACTTAACCGATTGACGTTGTACGAGTCTTTGACTTTCAGGAGTTCCTTGATGAACTCGGGATGACCGAAGGCTAAGCCCACACGCATACCTGCCAGTGAAAACGATTTGGAAAAGGTGCGGAGGATCACCACGTGCTCATATTTGTGTACAAGTGGCAGAGCCGTCTCGTCAGCAAAGTCGATATAAGCTTCGTCGATGAGGAGAATCCCACGGACGCGTTGTGCGAGGTCTTCGACTTGCGCAAGCGGAGGCATGGTGCCTGAGGGCGCATTGGGGTGGCACAGGATCGTGAGCTTGGCCTCAACATCGGCAAGTTGCGATGGAAGGGAGAAATCGTCAGGGAATGGTACTCGCACGATGTGCCCGTCCTGCATGGCTACGAGTTCGTCGTATAAACTGTAGGTCGGCACTGGATAGGCAACGCGATCCCCAGGTCCGACACACGTACGCATCAACATGGTAAGGAGATCATCAGACCCGTTCCCCACGAGGATTTGTTCACGCTTCAAACCATACACTGCGGCGGCTTTATCGCGCAGGCGATTGGCAACTGGGTCGGGATAGAGACGCAGGTCGGCACTGAGAGCCTGTTGTAGTGCCTGGGTGACGCGTGGAGAAGGTGGATAGGGGTTCTCGTTCGAGTTCAGCTTAATGTATTGCTTGCCTTGCGGCTGCTCGCCGGGAACATACCCATGCATGCGCTGGATATTAGGGCGGATGATTTTGTTACGAGAGAAGCTCAATCAGGTCCTCCTTCCTCCCATCGGGTGAACTCCCTTTCTATACCCGAGTTGTCGCTCCGAGAGAAGTCTGGAACTCCCCACAAGTCCGGGAAGCAATCTCAACGAGTTGAAGTGTGCGCGTGCTTTTGTTACTGAGGTACTGAAGGAAACTAGCAAAATGACGATATACGCTAGAAAGACACTTGCATGTGTGGTCAGGGTGGTGGAAACGTGGAGCTGTCGAGACCGCAGGAGGAATGATGCGTAGAGTCGAATCCGGTGTGTTCAGAATGTTGCTACCTCTTCTCGGGGTATTCTTCATTGCGGTTAGTAGTGCAAGGGGAGAGGAGAAAGAGCCGTCGAGTGCCCATTTTCCCACACCTAAGGCTTTACGACCACAAGTCGACTTCTGGAAGAAAGTCTTTTCGGTTTACTCTCGCTATCAGGTGGTCATCCACGATAGTGAGACCATGCAAATCTACCGTGTCCTTGATTTCCGTCGCTTACGTGATGATGAGGAGTTGGACGAAGCCACCGTCAATCAAATCAGGCAGGATCAAACCAAACTTGAAATGGCGCAGATCCGCAGCACACTCACCAAGCTACAAGGCTGTGTGGATGGACTCGAAAACTGTGACACTCTCGATCCAGAAGAGAAAAAGATCTGGAGTCTGTTTAAAGATAACCCTGATGTAGATCGTTTCCGTGCTGCGGCCAGTGAGGATCGCCTACGCACGCAGACTGGCGTGCGTGAACGCTTTCGTGAAGGAGTGCAGAACTCACGCCGTTACATCAAGGCCATGGAAGATATCTTTGAACGTGAAGGCGTTCCAGTCGAGTTGACCCGTCTTCCCTTAGTTGAGTCAAGTTTTAACCTGAAAGCTACGTCAAAGGTTGGCGCTGCCGGGATTTGGCAGTTCATGCCCTCAACTGGACGCCTCTATGATATGAGAGTGAGCGACGCGATCGACGAGCGACGTGATCCGCTGATCGCGACAGAAGCGGCCGCCCGTTTTCTCAAGGCGAATTACGATAGACTGGGAGCTTGGCCGTTGGCAATTACCG
>JAYVFX010000209.1:0-17658 GCA_043772795.1 Deltaproteobacteria bacterium | reverse complement strand
TCGGTGGGTTCTCCCCGGTGGATGGCCCTACTGCAAAAGATGGCGACGATTCAGGGGTGGTCATTCAACTTGCGGGAGTAGACCTGTTGACGACCTTTGGCCGAAATCTGATGGGCATCATTGTCGCCCACGAAGTCGGCCATTTCCTCGGCCTAGAGCACGACGGCAACTCCAGCAATTTCATGGCTGCGAGCACAGGAGGCACCAATACCGACATTACGCATGGACAATATGTGAATATGGCCGATCACGGCTTTGTAGAGCGTTTCGTTCCATGACTGGTAGGCGTACCGCCGAGATTGCCACTCATCCCGAGCTCGGGATGAGTACAGTATCACACTCTGTTTACTATTCAGCAAGACGGGGAGAGCTTGCAGCCGGAACGTAACCGTTTACCGGAATGGCTATTGTACATCACACCACTCAATATGTTTGGCCTCATCGAGCGTAACGAGCCGAGGCAGCTGAAGATACGCGCCCATCTTTTCATTTCTCAAGGGGTGAGGGACCTGTTCATCGCAGCTGACCCGACTCAATGGTCCAGGACACGGCTCTTCACTGAACATCAATTGAAATGCCTCATAAGTTAGCAACATGTCCCACACTAAATGTATACGGTCCTGCTTACCTCGGTTATGTGCCGAATGCACGCAGCCATGGTTAACAAAGTACACCTTCCCAGCTGGTAAGTGGTAAACCGCTTCGTCCAGCGTTAGTTCTGCGAGAGGATTGGTCACAAGCGGTAGATGGAAACGTGTGCGTGTAGCGACTGAGCCCGTGCGGGTGCGGATTATGGCCTGCTCTTCGTGTGGCGAAAGCCGTGCGCCCGGCCCCATCATGTTGATGCGGCAGTTCACCATGTGGGGAAAGGCAGCAACGAAATTTGCGAGTACCAGGTATGTTGTCGCTCCGTGAAATGTCTTGCCAAGGCACGACATATCGTGGTCGTCGGCAAAATCGTCGTAACGTCCTGATCGATTCAACAGACTAAACTGGAGCACCGTTCCTCGCGGTCGTGTCCAGTTAGTGACGTGCTTTGCATCGCTCACATTAGAAGGGCGCTCTGTTTCACACAACCGCTCAACGTCGCATCGCAGTTTAGAGAAATACGATGCCTCTAGATCGAACAGTTGCAGGCATCGAATGCCACCCTTGTGGAAATTGCCGTCGCGAATGCCTTCAAATACCATCGTTGCATTCATGATTCTTCCCGAAACGGACAGGCGTTCCACAGTGCTTCGAGATCAAGTGGTAACACAACTGGTGATACGTAGGGTGCGAACTTGTCGGGATCAATGTCGTTGTAGCGTATCCTCACAGGAGACGCTTCCTCTCGGATCGAAAGGAAATAGTCGTAAAACTTGCTGTCATCGCCATTTGGGAGATCTCGGAACTTGACCCATACTGCAGGGACACCGTATGCGTGACTGGCAATAATTCCATGGAGCGAGGAAGAAACAACGAATTCACACGAAGTAATCATATTGATGACTGACTCGATCGGGTCCTGAATGTCGATAAACCTCAGCTCGTTTGATTGGTACCGAGATGTCGGTAAGTATGGTTTGTCCGAGAAGTGGGCAATAACTCCGACTCTGCGCCGCTCCGTGACGGGCGGTTGATAGAGTCTTGGTAGTAACAGGGCCGATCGCCGAAGATCTCAGGACAGTCAGCCCCGCATTCAAGGGCGCGTCTGTGGGTGAGCGGTCCCCGTACCGCGAGCAGTCTCGCTGCTGGTGATATGCTTTCATGGCGACTCATGATACCTGCTCCCCACACTGCACAGGAACGACGTGCATAACTCATGATGCTGCCGACGACGAAATACTTGTCATGCGGATGCTCTGGCCGCAGGAAGACAGGATAGCGTCCGGTAATGCGCTGAATAATCCAGGGGGTCAGCGCATCCCCAAAGTTTAGAGGGGCCGGGGCACGGCACCAGAAAGCGCAGATCTTCGTCCGTAGAGCCCGCTGTTCAAGATGAGCTAGTTCCATCGTTCGCTGTATCAAGAATAGATATAATTTCACTTCGAATTGCCGGGCTAATCCCGCCCCAGCTCCAGTACCATAGACACTGGGGTTCTCCCAATGGCGATTCGTTCGTATCTATCCAGATGAAATGGTCACGGTATCGTTGCCAGGCGAAGGCACTAAGAGCGTTGTATTCCGAAAAGGCCCGAGGCGGTTGCGCAGTAATATAGGTTTCAATGTCAACTCTATGCGTTGCTATCGCATGGTCTCGTAGTAGCGGGTACAACCAACGTGGGAAGGTGAACGGCGGCTGTTGCATAAAGTCTTTGGTCACCGGACAACCAAGAAACTTTTCGGTCGGCTGCTGCCATGGCCGATGCCGTCCAAGTAACTCGCACGGCAATGTACGGACAACTGGTTTGCCGTCGATGATCAGGTCATGAGGGCATATTGATCGGAAGAAAATGCAGTCAGAATCTATATGGCAAATGTAGTCTGCACTAGTGAAAGTATCGGCCAGTAGTTTGGTGGCTTGCTGCCCTAGATAATCATCTTTATAGTCGCGACACAGCTTGATCTGCACTCCTTCCGGCACCTGGCAACGTTTCACCCATGACTGGCTGGACTGAGGGACAACGACAATCACAGAGCGAAAGCTATGGCAATATTTCACAATCGACGCGAGGCTGAACTCAAGCCATTCAAAGTCTTTCCAATAGCTTCGGATGAAGAGATCACAGCTCATTTGCCTCCCAATTGGAAACGGGTTTGTATTTTTCTATCACCGGCGTTTCAGATTGTATACATAGGACATGAACAATGAGACGAGACGTGAAGGCTGCAGATGCCATCGATCCTGTCGTGTTGCAAACACATGACGAACGGGAATTGGATCTCATCGCAAATGCAAACGTACAAGCAGTGATTTATGTACCGCCAGTATTGCCACACTGGTTTGCAGAACTCGCGTTGGCCGTTCGGAACGGTACATTTCAGGTGCCGCGCACTGTGTTATCTAGTACCAGACGTGAGGAGGTCGACGATTGGTTAGAAATCAATCTTCCTACTGAGATTCTCAGACCAGAAAGTCGTCACGCATTGAAAACAGATATACTTGCTCTCCTCGATCGTTTTGTTTTGCTCAACAATGCGACTCGCTTCATGCTCCGCATCCTGACCGCGACACCTAACGATGAATGTGGATTTCATGTTGACACTGTACTTCCTGGTGCACCCGCTTGGGGACTGCTCCGCGTCTACAACGGGGCGGGAACTGAATATGTGCTTCCAGCAAATGTGACGAGCATGGCCGATTTTTACCGTTACTTAGCGAGACGTGAGCGACTAGAACGCGAACGCAGGACTGCAAGGTGTGAGGGATGTAGCCAAGCCATCGCAGAACTCGAGCGGGAAATCGTGACGTTAGACAATGAACGCTCCTTTATGAAACGGCCCGATGAGGTCCTTATCGCACCGTCCGGATCGATCGTTGCCTTCAAGCATCTTGATATTCGCTCCCACTGGTCCAGTCACTCCAAGGGGACAGCATGGATTCATTGCTCGCCGATGGCGGGTGAATGTCGCTTAGTAATCAACATTACCGCGCAGGAGACGACTCCTCCTCGTGTTCTGCGATTCGTACATGGGATCGCTCACTAATTCCTGAATCGACAAGCGTTAAGAGTCGGAACAGCCGTCTCCCCGCCAGATATGGCCCATAGTTGGCTCGAAACCACTCCCGTGGCGCGACCGTTTGTTCACAACATGCCTGTACTGCAGCTGTGATGTCCTTTTCGTTAGTGAAGAAAACACCGGTGAATCGATTGACGTATTTCCATCCACCAAGGATGCTGCGATTGACGACCAGAGGAACATTGAGACACAGCGCTTCAGCAAGTAATCGTGGTGATGCATCGCATATGTTGGGAACAAAGAGCAAACGTGCGCGAGCTAACAATCCGAGGAAAACATCCCATCGCAGTACGGAACGAAAGATCACATTATGCGACGAAGGAAAGTCGCCAGTCGGTGTTCCTATCACTAAACAGCGCAACCGTAACTCTTGGCACAGTCGCGGAATACATCGTGCTGCTAACTGCCAGTTCTTTGCTTGTCTCTTCCACTCTTCGGTAGCACCTACGTAAATGAAATCGAAGCTCTCTTCTAAATTAGTTCTCACGACGAATTCTGGAGTAATGCGCTGGTAATCTGTGAAATCGGAGATGCTTATCAACGCGTGCGGCATAGCAGTAGACAAAAAACGATCAGGCTCGCGAAAACAGTGGCACCACACTTCGCAAAGCGCTTCATAATCAAGCGTATCGGCGGTATCCATCACCGGAAAGGTCATGTAGCTGGACATTCCGGCGAATCGGTAACCAGCCCGACGCAACTCGGCAAACTGGTCCCGCTGCTCAGGTGTCACAATAGGGCCGTTGACGAGAGCCCAACCTGTACGCTGACTTCGTGCGTTTAGCACAAACAGAAATGGCCATCTCAAAACTGTGACTATCATACTACCGAATTTCTCCCTTATCCGTTTGACATAGATAGAAACTAGACATATGGGATGGCTTGGTACTATTGTAACAAGTTTCTAAGGGGGTCCAAATGGAAAACAATTCTAAGCGTTTCTTTGACACCCGCAACCGATCCACTCGTATTGATCTCTTCGAAGAACTAAGCGACCAGGCGCTGGCGGCACTCCGGTCATTTACCCGACGGCTTGGGAGCCCACATCTCCTCGATGAGGTTATTCTTCCGACACTGCATGAGGGTGACTCTCAGATACTAACTGCTGTACAGGATCGTCCGTGGCCACCGTGGGGCTTGGGCGCGCGCCGTATCTTGGCACTCTGCCAAACACACTCGATCGGTGACGAAAGCCACGCCGTAAGTCCAGTCTATGTCACAGACGAAGACCTGACCAATGTCGGGATGATCTGTGCGCTCTTTAAGGAAGCACTTGAGCAGTTCGCCATCAGCCCTCGGGCGGAAGTGAGTTACTTAGTCGCTGAAGGCTCAACACTGGTTAACCATGTTCTCACGTCGAACGGCTTCCGCAAAACTGAAGATATTTTTGTGCTCCCAACAGGACGGTATCATACGTATCGTGCGCTGGTCGGAGAGGTGCTCCGGAATTTTGGGTTGGATCAGTATTCGACCCCCGATCTCTTAGCTCATGAAATTGACCCAAAGCTGCTTGAGAAGAATGCGCTCTTTCACCAGACCGTGTATTTAGGTTCACGGGCAGAGTGGGCAGCTGAGAGAGCAATTTCGGAGATGATCCGCTTGGTGCGTGGTGGGCATGCAAGCAAGCCAGGTGGGGTGCCGAGCGGCACTGGCCGCTTTGTTTTGGACCCTGAAACTATCATCGAAGTTTCTGTCGCAAACTTTCTTGGCGACCAGCGCCAGAAGCTCTTTGACTATGTAGTGAGTCAGGAGAAGAATTTCAATCCTGCGACGGTTGTACAACGAGACACTCCATCACCCGTTGTTAACGAGAAACTGCGGCGGGCGAAAACGCTCGACTCCCTAGGCGAGTTTGAAGCGATTTTCGTAGAGCGCATCAGAGAGCATTTGCAACCAGCATTGGAGAAGCTTGGACACAAAGGATTTCCTCTCGGCCATATTGAGATCCAGATCACCGCAAGCAGTGACGGGGATTATTTCCGGCTGCATCCAGATAGCGACGCTAACAGCACGCGAGAGATGTCGTTTGTCTATTTCTTTCACCGTGAACCACGACACTTCTCAGGTGGCGAACTGCGGATTTACGAGACGCGTTTGATTGGCGACCAGCTTGTTCCGTCGGATAAATCTCACATTCTGTCACCGCGTCAGGATACGATCGTCTTCTTCCCAAGTCGTAATGAGCATGAGATACTTCCGGTTCGCGTACCATCGCGGACATTCAGCGATAGTCGTTTCACTGTCAACGGTTGGATACACCGCCAGGATATGACACCGGGTGCGTGATGCAGAGCCTAACGTTGAAGTGGACTGTAGATGCGTCTCCCGCGGTACGCCTGCTGCTGCGCGAGATTGCGGCTTGTCCGCCGCCAGAGCTAGAGGGTCTCCGTTCGCGTCATTGGAGAATGCAACGCAGAGAAGTGTGTGGGCGCTACTTGTTTGACTACAGTACGGACCTCGCCCGGTTCATGTCCAATCCGACGTGTGACCGGGCGGTCACCCAGATAGCTAACTATACAGGAACCACGTCTCCAGAGGTAACAACAGTTGAAGAAATACCATGTTTAGATGGGATCGAAAGACCTGTGTTCATAATATCCGCGCCGCGCTCTGGCAGCACGCTCCTGTACGAGTTACTAGCCCAGTCAAGCAATCTGTGGACAGTAGGCGCTGAGAGCGAAGGAATCATTGAAGGGATTCCTCGCCTCCATCCGGCGAACCGAGGCTTTGATTCGCATCGCCTAACCGATACTGATGTTGACCTAGAGATTATGCGTGTTTTACGCGCGGGTTTCGTCGCTGATCTGCGTAACTGCTCTGGCTGCAGAGTGCTTGATCTGCCCGCAAGCGAGCGACCCTGTCGTGTGCGCTTGTTGGAGAAGACGCCGGAAAACTCCTTGCGCGTCTCTTTTCTTGCGGCAGCGTTTCCGGATGCACGATTCGTTTTCCTGCATCGTGATGCACGCCAATGTGTGAGCAGCATCCTTGAGGGCTGGCATCATGATGGGTTTATCAACATCCCAGCACTCCCAGAGTGGCATCGGGGGCGATGGCACTTCCTTTTGCCGGAAGGATGGCGGGCATTGAACGACGCGTCGCTGCTTGAAATCGCGGCGTTTCAGTGGAATGCCGCGAACCAGCGTGCATTGGACGACCTTGAAGCCGTACCTCATGAACAGTGGGTTAGTGTCGATTATGACGAGTTGGTTGCCGCCCCGGAACGCGTGGCACGTCGCATATGTCAGGTTGCTGATATTGAAATAGACGAACATTTTGCCGCTGTACTAGCACGCCCATTACCGGTTTCCAGCACTGCGATCTCTCCTCCGTCGTCAATTAAATGGAAGAGCAACCCGGAATTTCACGAGTTAGCCCTCGATCGTTTTACCCTCGTACGAGCGCGCCTGCGAGAATTGGACAGGAAACCCGCGCCGCCACCCCCACGGCGTGAATGGAAGACTCGCGTAAGTTTTTCGTGTTTCCTTGATGAGGTGAGACCTTCGCCTTTACGAGAGCGTACAGAATTGATCGTAAATCCGTCTTTCCACTTCCAGTTGGGAACGACTGTGCCATTACCACTTCTAGGTCGTACCCGCTTCCGCGAGAGATTTCTCGAAAACTTTCCACTTTTGTGGGTCGAAGACGCACAGGCTCGAATTCTTCTTCCTTTCTGGGTGCAACGGAAACAGGTATCTCTCTTTCGACAGTTCGTGGCGGGTTTGCCGCCACCACCGCTCAGCAATGAGCTTGCTGGTAGGCTTGCAGAAATTGCAATTCTAGAGTCACCTATCCCGTTCGAACGTCGTCGCTGTAATGGTGAGACGTTTGTGAAGCGCGCTTCGTCTCGCTTCACTGAACAGGGATACTGCGAGTTACCCTCACTGATTCCTCTGGTATATGTTGCAGCTCTGGCCCGCTATTATCGTACCTTAATTGAATCTGGTGCGTGGGCGCTAGGAGATGAACAAGTACGCTTGCGACATGGCTGGCACAATGAATCTGTCTCTCGGTACTTCCACCATCAGTTTACTGATTTTGTTGGTCGCATAGCTGGAGAGCCTGTGAAGCCTTCTTACGCGTATGTTTCTGCTTACCATGAGGGCGCAGTGCTCCGACCGCATGTTGACCGCAAGCAGTGTGTATTCACTATGTCGCTCGCGATCGAGGATGTGGACGGATCTGAAAAGGCGGCTTGGCCATTGTGGTTCCAGACACACAGCGGCAGAGTGTCCCTCGAACAGAGAGCGGGCGACGGCGTGTTATTCCGCGGGTGTGATCTCCCTCATTGGCGTGACGTTCCGCCGGCGGGGCGTGAGTCTACAACTCTTCTTTTTCATTACGTCCCTCGCGATTTTATCGGAGTTCTCGATTAGTAAAGAATCAGTAAATGGGGAAAGCGAGAATAGAACGTTTCTCGGTATTGGGGAGCAGCCGAGCATTATGTAGTGCCTTACATAATGCAGAGAATTCTTGGGTTGGCGGGTGCGGAACGCGAACGTAGAGAGGTGACCGATGGTAGGATTCCACTCTACGATTTAACATACCAGGCACTTATCAGACGCTGCGGAAGGCGGGGTTGTTCTGTCTCAGAAGAGGAAAATTAAAAACTCACTATGTGTACATCGTAAAAATGTTACCTTTTCGGACACCGAATATCCGCTCTGATTCGCTCCTTTCATCTGCGGGAAGGGTCGGGCTTTGCCTTCACCCACTCTTGCGACACGGGAGGCTCCAGGATTGGCAGTTCTTGATCGGCGCGATAATACCCAGGGCGGGTCAAGCGGAGTTCGTTGTAATACGTCGCAAAGTCGCTCGCCTGCGGCAACGGGTGCAATTAAAAGTGAAAGAAGCGGGGCGCGGAGGGAAAAGGGAGGAAGCACAGGGAGGGCAAGTTTGCTAAAAGGGGAGGAAAGTGTCGGCAGCAGAGGCGGTCCCCAATGGTGAACCAGATGCGCAGTTTGGAGGAACGACTCAATGCCCATCCGCAGTTGCGCGGGCAGATGGAAGCGGTCTTGGCGATTGTGGAAGACGAGAAGGGAGCGGTCAGGCAAGCCGATGAAGCGGAGCGGCAGATGATCGACGCGGTGAGGCGCCTGGGCCAGGAAGCGTTGCGCAGTTGGGCAGTGCAGCACGAGGGCGTGCAGAGGGCGGCGGTAAGCCAGCAGGGAGCAACGCGGGCGGGGAAAAAAAACTCTCCTGGTACAGCACGTTTGGGGAGATAAGCGTGGAGGAACAGCTCTTCTGGCAGGCGGGCCACATTCTGCGCCCGTTATGCCGCGCTGCCGGGGTGCACTGTCGCGGGTATTCGGAGCCCTTGCAGCGCCGGATGACGGATTTTGGGGCCGACCTCGCGTTTGGGCAAGTGCCGAGCAAGCTCAAGGAGCACTATGGCATTGAGGTGCCCAGCAGTGCGGTGCGCAGCATTACCGAAGCGCAGGCACGGGCCATCCACGCCCAGGAGCAGGTGGAGACGACTGTCCCGGCACAGGGCGTGCCGTGGGTGATCGTGGAAACCGATGGCACTATGATTCCGCTCGTGGACACGGCCGCCCCGCCGCGCGCGGGGGAGGAGGGGGGCGATCGGCGCAAGACGCGCCAGGTGCGGTGGAAAGAGGCCCGGTTAAGCCTCGCCCACGCGCAGGGATCCGTCACCCCACGGTTTGCTGCCACCCGGGGGGATCCCGATACGGTAGGGGGGCAGATGCGGGATTGTGCGATTCGGGTGGGGTTGGGGCAAACGAGTCAGGTGCATAGTGTGGGGGACGGCGCCCTGTGGATTGCGGCTCAGGTGCAGCAGCAGTTTGGTGCCCAGGGGAGGTATCTGGTGGATTTCTATCATCTGAGTGAATATCTGGCGGCGGCGGCTCCCCGGTGTGCACCCGCCGCCCCAGCGCAGTGGCTGACCCACCAGCAGACCTCCCTCAAGCAGAGCGAGGTGGCGGCGGTCCAAGCTGCCTTGACCCCGTATCTCGAACCCGCCGAGATCGCCGATGCCGCCGCACCCGTGCGGGGCTGTGCGCGCTATCTCACCAACCGCCCCGGACAATTTGACTACCAGCACGCCTTAGCCATCGATCTCCCCATTGGCTCGGGCGAGATTGAGAGTGCCCACCGCTATGTGATTCAACAACGCTTGAAACTGGCAGGGGCGTGGTGGAAAGAAGAGACGGCGGCTGACATGCTGGCCCTGCGCACGCTGCGCGCCAATGGGCAGTGGAACCACTACTGGGCTACCCTGGAACAGCACGCCCCTTGAGCTCTCCCCTCACTTTTAATTACACCCTGCGGCAACAGCTCCGCTATCCCCTTGGGCTGCGCGACTCCTTCCCGCCAGACACGTTTCTCCACCGTACCAAAAATCAGATACGCATTGCCAATCACGGTGGGATCAGACCGACGAAAGAGCTCCGTGAGCAAATGCTCGATTTCGTGTTTCTGACCAATCAGCAGGTCACACGGACGGCAGAAACGGCACGTATAGTTGAGGGCAATCTGGCGAGGCGTGTGAAGTTCGGTGCGGCCCTTCACGAATACTGTCAACGCTTCGAGGTTGTTTGGACATTCTGACGTTTTATTTCTGCTTTCAGCTTCACAAGTTGCTCTTTGTTCGCCACTCGGACAGCGGCGGCATACACCTGACAACTGAAGGAATACGTACTATCTCGTTTAAGAAGAGGCAGGGCTGTCGCCGTAAACGACTCTGGAGAAGCAACAACAGCGAGAGAAGAAAGATACGCCGCAATACACTTCTTCTCATCGCCGGGGATCATCCAACTCCCAAACTCGTCAGCGAACACAATCTCTTCCCCCTTCTCCATGTGGTCAATTAACTCGTACAGCAGACCAAAGCATTCAACTGCGAGAGCATGCTCCTCATGCTTGGTAAGTTTTGTGCTGTCTTCAAGCAAGTCCCCCAGAATCTCAAACCATTCCTCAGTTTCGTCCGGTATATGCGTGTAGTTTTTCGAGTTGATTTCAAATGGCGCATAATACTTCCGGGCGAGCGAATCGCGGTGAAACTGTTTGAGTCGCTTCAGGAGCTCATTCCCATCAACAACGGATGGAGGTATTTCCTTAACCATTGTATGAAACACCGCCTGTCGTTGAGTAACACTCATCTCACGATACGCTTGCTGGAGTAAGTCAAGCAAAGCAGATGGGGATTGCCGCTTCAGAAATTCAAATAGTCGCTGTTCATTCATTTAGAGTTTGACCGCTAACTTCTCGATCACGGCCAAGGGCAAGACCAAACTCAGCGGAGCATCTTGAAGTGGAACCGCACCATAGCGCGCGTACCACTGTGCCGCTCTCTCACTGATCGCATCGATCAGCAGGGCCACCCCACCAACTTGGCTTGCCACGGCCAAACAACGCATCCCCGCTGCGATCAATAATTGTCCTCCCAAGCCTTGGCCCTGCACGCTGAGGTCCGTGGCGAGCCGGGCCAGACGAAACACCGGGACCTCATAGCGGCCTAACCCTCGGCGTACGAGAGCAGGAGTCCGTGCATAGGCGAGCGACGCTGGAGAGAGGCTATAGTACCCCAGAATCCGGGTCGACTCGTCTGGTGGAACGGCGACAAATGTCTTGGCTCCTCCCGACTCATGATTCTGGCGAGCGAAGCGCACGAGATACTCATTAAGCGTAACGTCTCCGCAGTCGAACCGTTTCCGATCGTGGGCGCGGGTGAGGGCTTCTTCCCGCCAGACGAGGGTCATGTACGCCCAACTTTCTTCCGATTGGCTGCCCATGCCTTAGCCGCAGCCGCAAGTTTCGCCGACGGCCGCGGCGGGTTTTCCAGCAGGTGTAATACTTGCAAGCTGTCGCGTTCCGAGAGTGTCACTTGCTCCATACGCGCCACGACTTCCCGGGCGGTCGGCACAGCGGTGCGCAGGACGAAGCTTGTGAGGTCCAGGTGTTCCAACGCCGCCGCTCGCGTCAGTAACGCTTTCTCTTGCGGTGTCGTGCGTAATTCGATGCGGTCACTGCGGCCGGTATCTGTGTCGGTCTGTGGCATCGGGCTCCTCCTAGACAGTCAGACTACGCCCAGTTTATTGTACGGTCAACAGCCGTACAATAATGCTCCTGTCCGGCTGATTGCTGAAAGCTGATAGCTAAACACTTACCTCAGCTTCCCACTCTGTCTAACTCTAAGTGTTACGGGTCCCAACGCTTAAATATAAGCGATGTATTAATCCCACCAAAGGCGAAATTGTTGGACATAATATAGACGGGTTGGCAAGGACGGATATCGGTAAGGTAGTCGAGATCCGCGCAGCGGGGATCGACACGGTCTAGATTTATAGTGGGAGCCAGCCAACCTTCAGCCATCATGTGAATGCACAGCCAGGCTTCGACCGCGCCGCACGCGCCAAAGGTATGGCCCATGTAGCTTTTGAGCGAGCTAATGGGAATGAGGCGTTTGAAACACGCCGCGGTAGCATGGGATTCGGCAATATCGCCAACTTCGGTTGCGGTCGCATGCGCGTTGACATAATCAATTGCATCTGGACTCAGGTTCGCCTCCTGTAAAGCCAACTGCATCACCTGCTGCATTCCCTCAATCGAGGGATTGACCATGTGCGCGCCATCACAGTTTGTGGCAAAACCAACGATCTCCGCCAAAATCGGCACTCCACGTTGCTGCGCATGATCGAGCGACTCAAGAATAAGGGTTGCGGCGCCCTCCCCGGCAACAAGGCCGTCGCGGTCCACATCGAACGGGCGTGGTGTTTTATCTGGGTGCTCGTTCCGTTTCGACGTCGCATAGACGACATCAAAAACTGCGGCGCTGGCCACGTGCAGCTCCTCGGCACCGCCAGCAATCATGATGTTTTGTCGGCCATATTTGATCGCTTCATAGGCAAAGCCGATGGCTTGACTACCAGCCGTACAAGCGGAACTGGTCGGCATAATCCGTCCTTTGATCTCGAAAAATTGGCCGATATTCGCGGCACAGGTGTGACTCATGTATTGGGTAAAGTGGGCTCCGGTAATGCCCTCCAGCGTTTTGTTCACAATAAGTTGTTCGACAAAATACTGTAGTGCAGGAGGAGAGCCCGAAGTCGAACCATACGCAACGCCAGTGGTGTGCTCATGCAGGACTGGATTCCCCTTCAGCCCCGCCTGCTCTAAAGCGAGTTCGGTTGCCCGTGTAGCTAGGAGCGCGACCCTCCCCATGGTCCGAATTTTCTTACGAGGATAATGCGAGGGCCGTTGAAAATCTGAAACGGTCGCTCCTAACCGGGTCCGTAGCCCTTTTATGGTGTCCCAGCCTGGTTGCAGCGTAATGCCTGAGGTTTTGGCGAGCAGCTTGGTCTTGACTTCATCCCAGTGGCTGCCGAGAGGACACAGACCGGCCATTCCCGTCACTACCACTCGGTGCGTCATATCAAGCCTCCATTGACGGAAATGACTTGGCCGGTAATGTATGCGGCCGCTTCGGAAAAAAGAAAGGCAACCAGACCAGCAACCTCCTGAGGCGTCCCAAAGCGGCGCATGGGGATCAGACGCAAGAGTTCTTCCTTGGGGAGATCTGCCACCATATCTGACTCAATCAGACCCGGAGCGACACTATTCACTGTGATTTTTCGCCGCGCCAGTTCCTGAGCTAAGGACTTTGTCGCTCCTATTAGTCCTGCTTTGGCCGCAGCGTAATTTGTCTGTCCACGGTTGCCCACTAAACCGGAAACCGAGGAGATCGTCACAATACGGCCTCCTCGGCGCGCTTCGGCCATTGGTAACGCCACTGGGTGTAATAGATTGTAAAAGGCGTCGAGGTTGGTTCGCAGGACACGATCCCATTTGTCGCCGGAGAGTAAGGGAAAGGGAGCATCAGCGGTAATACCGGCATTGCACACCACGCCCCAGTATATTCCACGAGTCGCTATATCCTGGGTAATAATCTCCTTCGCGGCTTCACGATTTGCGACGTCAAAAGGAATAAGATAGGCAGAGCCCCCAGCCGCATGGATTGCCTCCAGCGTTTCTTGCGCCGCCGCATGGTTACTGAGATAGTTGATGCCGATCTCATGCCCCTGAGCGGCTAGCGCGAGAGCAATTGCCCGTCCGATGCCACGGCTAGCGCCGCTGATAAGTACGCGAGTTGTCATGGCCAACCTCTTCCAGATACGCCTGTAAAGCTTTCGGCCGAAAGACATTGAGTTCAGCTTGCTGGAGCAGTGCCCCCGCTGCCGCGGAAGTAATAGAGCAACGAAACCGCATCAGCTCGTGTTTTCCCCACACCTGCGCGACATGAATACGCAGCGTCTGACCAAGCTCGAAGAATTGACAGTACAATTCTAAGCGCCGCGTCCCCAATAACAAGCCGACAGCAATAGGTTCATGAGCCAGATAGGCCTGGTAGCCTCCATACGCCGCTATGGATTGCGCCATGTACTCGACCCCTACGAACGCAGGAATACCGGACGCTTCAAGAAACATTGAATGTGGACTCACGGTGACCTCACATATACCTTCCTGCCCATTGACCGCAATCAGCCGGTCGATCAAGATCATCGGGGATCGATGGGGCAAGAGTTGTTCCAGGGGAGGATAGGCTGCTCCGGTCATCGCTCGGCTCCTCGCTGAGAGCAGAAGTTCAACAGCTCATGATCATAGACGCACAGCTCCTAAAATGCAAAAACAGGTTTCGGTAAAGATGTATATAGGTCTCCTCAATGATTTGTGCCAAAGGTAGCGGATGTCCTTGTAGAGACGCCCCGCCGGGGCGTCTCTACGCCAATTGGAGATGATGACTCAATCCACATTTCAAATAGGATTCCTATAGCAAAGTTCTGACTAAGCGCAGGTAACAACCACAGGGATTAAGAAAAGGAGGAACAAGCAATGGCAGAACATTGGCGAGACGTAGCAGAGCGCGTACGAAACTGGGGCAAATGGGGACCGAACGATCAATTAGGAACGTTGAACTACATCACTCCTGAAAAAGTCGTGCAGGCCACGCGTTTAGTACGCAAAGGGCGCACGATCCCGCTCAGTATCCCCATCGACGCGTATGGGCCGCAAGGTGCGCACGGTTTCCGTCGTAACCCTATTCACATTATGTCAGTCGATGGTGGAGATGAGGGGGTGGCCCGGCATCTCGAAGGCTGGGGCGGCAGCACCGAAGCGCAAATTCGTGAGTTCTGGAAAGGACCGATGCGCTTTAATGACGATTACATCATCATGCCGCTGCAAGGCAGCACGCAGTGGGATGCTCTCTCACATGTGTACTATGACGGCCATCTGTACAATGGGTACCCCGCTGCCGCAGTGAACAGCTTCGGCGCTACCAAGGACAGTATTGATCAAGTGGCAGAACGGGGACTCATTACCACGCGCGGGGTGTTGCTCGACGTGGCACACCAGCGTGGCGTTAAGTACCTCGCACCGAATACCGTCATTTCCCCCGAAGATCTGGACAACGTTGCCGCTGCACAAGGTGTGACGGTTGAGTCCGGCGATGTCGTCATCGTGCGCACCGGGTGGCGGGTCAATTTTCTCGAGACCCGTGACGGTGAGGCGTGGATGATCAATTCACCGGGCCTCAGTTGGCGCTGCGCGGAGTGGTTGCATCAAAAGCAGGCGGCAGCCGTGGCCAGTGATAATATTGCCGTAGAAGTGTTCGCCTCCGAAATTGCCGATGCTAGCTTGGTATTTCACTTGCTGACCATTCGTGACATGGGGATGATGTTAGGCGAGATTTGGGATCTGGAAGCGCTCAGTCAGGACTGTGCGCAAGATGGCGCGTATGCGTTCTTGCTCGCGGCCCAGCCGTTACGATTCTCAGGCGCGGTGGGATCACCCGTGAATCCCGTCGTTATCAAGTAACGAGAGGTGAGGCCATGAAATTTTATACTTTTGATGAGCTAACCTATCCCGCCGTGCCACCGGAGTTCGGGCCGGAGATGCGCTTTACCAACCGCTTCTGTGATCCCCAGATGGTCCACAAAACCTATCACGAGCACCTGGATGAATGGGCAATCTGCGAGGATCTGGGCTTTGATGGAGCGTTTGTCAATGAACACCACTTTACCGCGATCAACATCCAACCATCGTGCAACATTACCGCGACGGCGATCATGATGCGCACCAAACGGATGAAAGTCGGTGTCATCGGCAACATTCTCCCGTTGCGCCATCCGGTGCAGACCGCCGAGGAGTTCGCGATGATGGATTGCCTCTCCGGCGGTCGCTTCATCGCCGGCATCGTGCGCGGCGTGCCTTTTGAGTATGTCTCCTATAATATCGATCCCTTCACTAGTCGTGAGCGGCTCAAAGAATCCTACGAGATCATTCAGAAGTGTCTGACGGAAGAGATCTTTGACTATGACGGCAAGTACTGGAAATTGACAGGGGTCTCGATCTGGCCCAAACCGATCCAGCAACCGTTACCCTTCTGGATGCCGACCGGCTCGCTGGAAACCATTGAGTTTGCTGCCGAGCGCCATATCAGCGGCGCGCAGGTATTTTATCCCTCGCACGCATTTAAGGACTCCTTTGATCTTTACCGCAAAGTTGCGCGCGAACGATTCGGCTGGGAAGCCGGGTATGACAACTTTGTCGGCGCACGCTTGCTGCACGTCGCAGAAACCAACGAACAAGCCATCGCCGAGGCCAAGGAAGCGGTCGCCTATTTCTTTCGTGTGTTCTCCCGTCCGGTGAACAATCCAGCTCCGGTACCGGGGCTGCATACCGATCGGTCGTTTCAACATCGGCAAAATATCGAGCGGGATTTCCCTGGCCCTCACACTCCGTTTGAGCAAATGCGCGAAGACGGATTCATTGTTTGCGGTGATCCAGATTACGTCACCCGTTACCTGGAGAACGATATGCGTCTCGCAGGGTATGGTCACTTCTTGGGGATGTTCCATGTCGGCAATCTTGCGCACGACAAAGTCATGAAGTCCAAACGCTTGTTCGCTGAGCATATCATGCCCGTGTTGCGCCATATCAATGAAGAGAATGGAAACTCGAAGCTAGAGACTAAAAATCAGAGGCTAGAGGCTGGAGACTGGAGACTAGACCCCACCCCGCAAGCTTCGAGTCTCAAGCCCCAAGCATCGAGTCAAGTCTCCAGTCTCTCCTTGTACCGTGACTTCAATTACGTGCTCACCCGCGATACCCTTGAAACGCTCGGTGCTTTCACAAATCGTGAAAATAGCACAGTGAGTGTTGGGTGGGACATGCTGGTCCCGGAACGGGAAGTCGATGGCTTTCCGTATCAAATCATCTTCGTCGGACCAACGACTGAGCATCGTGGCAGTGCGATTCGTCTACGGCTGGTCGCCAGCAATGGAGCCGAAGTCGCAGATGACGCTCAGGTCTATCTTGAAACTGCCCACGAAAGTGGAGCAGACCAGCAGCTCATCTTTCAGGGAACCTATCAACAGTTCAGAGAGATTGCCGATCAGCATGCCCCCAACGCTGCGATCGCAGCGCAGCGGCGCGTGGTCGCGCAGGATCGATACCGGATTCGTTTGCAGATTGCTGTACCAGTGGGTTCTCCACTCCCAGACCCAGACGCTGAAGACTCGTTCTTTGAACTGGAATGTTTTAAGCACGTCCTGAATGTGACAGCGTAAATGTCGAAGGAGACTATCGATGGGCGCCGGGGACGCAGCACAATTCACTCGTAACACCGCTAAGATTGGTGACCTAACAATCTCGTACTTCAAAGGAGGTCGTGGTCAGCCATTGCTGTACTTACACGGTCTGACGGGCTGGGGTCGTTGGGAGACCTATCATTTTGCCTTGGGCGTCACCAATCTCGTCTATGCTCCGCAGTTGCCAGGCTGGTCGGACGGACAAGTGCCGCCGCAGCTGACCTCGGTTCGGGAGTATGCGCAGGCTATGATGCAGTTCCTTGATGCCGTAGGTCTGAACCAGGTCGATCTCGTAGGTCATTCCTTCGGCAGTTGGATCGCGCTGTACATTGCTGTGGAACATCCTGACCGCGTGTCACGTCTAGTGCTAGTCGATGCGATAGGACTC
>JAYVFX010000208.1:0-2459 GCA_043772795.1 Deltaproteobacteria bacterium | reverse complement strand
TTTTGGTAATCGTTTGCCTGTACGAGTCCGATGGTGTGGCCAAATTCCCGCAAGCGTAAATCCGCATTGTCCTCACGTAGCAACAATCGATGTTCCGCTCGTGAGGTAAACATACGGTAGGGTTCTCCTCCAACTCCTCGTGTCACTAAGTCGTCGACGAGAACTCCAATGTACGCCTGGTCACGCGTGAAAATCAGAGGTTCGTCCTTCCGCACGCTGAGGACCGCATTTATAGCGGCCATGAGTCCTTGAGCCGCCGCTTCTTCATAGCCAGTCGTGCCGTTAATCTGTCCAGCATGGTAGAGACCACGGACAAGTTTGGTTTCTAGCGTCGGAAATAGTTGGGTCGGATCAGCATAATCGTATTCGATCGCATACCCAGGGCGCATAATTTCTGCGTGTTCGAGTCCTTTGATCGAGCGCACCATTTGCAGTTGGATATCGAGAGGAAGACTCGTAGACAAGCCATTTGGGTACACTTCGACAGTGTCTTTTCCCTCTGGTTCAAGAAAGATTTGATGCCGTATCTTATCTTTGAACCGAACGACTTTATCCTCAATAGATGGGCAATACCGAGGACCTCTACCCTGAATCATGCCGGAGTACAATGGCGAACGGTCCAGTCCCGAAAGAATCATTTGATGGGTGTCGGCATTAGTGTAAGTCAGATGGCAAGGAACCTGGGGTTGGGAGATACGTTCAGTCGAGAAGGAGAGGGGAGGTGCAGGGTCATCTCCGTGTTGGGGATCGGTCACACTGTAATCAATCGTTCGACTATCCAGTCGTGGGCAGGTACCAGTCTTGAGGCGGCCAATATGAAAACCTAACTCACGTAGATGGTCACTCAATCCTTCAGCAGAAAAGTCACCTGCTCGGCCCGCGGAATAATTCTTCAGACCAACATGAATCAACCCTTTCAGAAACGTTCCGGTGGTCAAAATGACCTTTCGCCCGAAAAAGGTTTCGCCAATCTGCGTTTCGACTCCCTGTACTTCTCCATTTTCTATCAACAGCCGCTCCGCGCTGCCCTGACGTAAGGTCAGGTTCTCGGTCGTCTCGATGACTCGCTTCATACGTTGTCTATAAAGCGCTTTGTCTGCCTGGGCGCGAGTAGCACGGACCGCTGGTCCTTTCCTGGTATTCAGTACGCGGAACTGAATCCCGGTTTCGTCGATCGCTTTGGCCATCTCACCACCGAGAGCGTCTATTTCTCGTACAAGATGGCTCTTGCCGATTCCCCCGATGGCCGGGTTACACGACATCTGGCCGATGTGATCCAGGTTCAACGTCAACATCAGCGTCTTGCTGCCGAGTCGAGCCGCAGCAAGTGCAGCTTCAATACCAGCATGACCAGCACCAACAACGATTACATCGTAGACCATGAAGTTTCCTATCTATTTACCAATGCAGAAATCTCGAAAAATCCGATCCAGAATATCTTCACTACTCACATGCCCGGTGATTGCACCAATGTGATCAAGAGCTACATGGAGGTCAACCGCGACCAAGTCAAGAGGCACACCGTTCTGTAAGCTTACGTACGACTGGCGAAGACCTTGTTCTGCTTTAAGTAGGGCATCGCGATGCCGTACCTGTGTGACTATAGCTCCAGAAAAAGGAGAAGCGCTATCTTGCCGCGAACCGCTGCCAAAGGCGATCTTTTCTATCCGCTCTCCGAGTTCACTTATTCCGGTCGCTGCTTTGGTCGAGAAAACGACAGGGAGATGGCCACTCAGATAGAGCGCAATCTCTTGTGGTTGAACAACAACCGGTAGGTCACCTTTGTTGAGGACAGGAATGGTGTTCTTTTCTTTGACTAACGAGAACACCAGCTCATCTTCTTCGTCCAATGGCTGCGAGGCATCAAACATAGCGATCACGATTTCGGCCGCGTGCAACCCTTCGAGTGCCCGTTCAACACCGATACGTTCAACCTCATCTGTTGTATGTCTAATCCCCGCTGTATCCCAAATGAGCAGCGGGATGCTATTAATCGTCACGGTCTCTTCCAGTACATCACGAGTAGTTCCTGGGACAGGAGTAACGATAGCCCGTTCAGTTCCGGACAGAAGATTCAGCAGACTCGACTTGCCAACGTTTGGTTTCCCAATAATTGCCGTGCGTATTCCTTCTCTGAAAACTTTACCCTGACGAAAAGTATCAGACAGTGAGGCAAGATCGTCCGCGAGCTTTTGCATCTCTTCACATAGCTCAGTCTGTGCCTTCTCGGGAATATCATCCTCAGGAAAATCAAGAAAAGCTTCAACGTACGCCGTAATGCTGATCAGTCGTTCTCGAAACGAGGCACACGCTTCTGACAAACGTCCAGAAAGTTGGTGCCAGGCGATCTGTAACCCTCGATCACTCTTTGCATAAATCAGATCAAGGACGGCCTCAGCCTGTGAGAGATCCAGGCGATTGTTAAGAAATGCGCGTTGCGTAAACTCTCCAGGAAGGGC